>JAOUOM010000128.1 GCA_029880385.1 Cyclobacteriaceae bacterium
ATTCTCTTATGACCCCCAACCTGCAATCGGTAATGACACAACAGGAATTGGTAGACCTGGTCGAATACCTTGGCGGGCTGAGATCCAAGGAGTAGCACAGCCTTGGCGATGGAGCGGTACATACTGCCCCCAGGTTACTTTACGCCGGCTGTCCCCGCATGGCCTGCATACTGCCCACCATCCGGGCTATGTACCAGTCGGATGGCCTTTTACAAAAAAAAAGGAAATGATACTGTCCGGAAAAGTGATCCGGTCAGGTATACTTTATCAGTGCGGGCCTGAGGGTTATGATCGTTGTAATGGACCATTCTGCCAACACTGCCAGTAGGCAAAGTTCCAGAGGTGTTACCGACCCTATAGTCAGGGATGGTCCGGTCACATTAAACTGGAACCAGGCACCTAAAAGGACAATGACCAGCCCACTGGCCAATGAGAGGGTCCTTCCCGGGTAACTTTTGTAGCCTTTGACCAGCAGGGAAAGCACATAGGTGAAGGTGAGAAGCACAATCACTGTGAGAAAGTCCTGCTTCATCAGGTCAGTGCCGTTTTGTGGCCAGGCGATAAATACACCCAGCCCCTGTGCGATGAGTAAGATTTTATAAAACAAATCCGATAATTTTCCAGGCGTTATTTCTAAAAGAAACCGGACGAATGTCATTCCGAATGCCAATGTCCCCAGCAACAAAACTTTTCGGAAGGAGGCAATATCATGTGGAAAATAGGGGACAAGAGAGTCAGGTATCCCTTGCACACTCACGACATATACGGTAGAGACAAGTATGAATACCCCGAGCAAAAAAAAGGAGTTCTTCCGACTGACGGTTCCTGAAATCAACAGAATAAGTGCGGCAAATGACATGATGATCGAAAAATCGAGTGGCTGGATCCAATTTCCCTTTGGAAGTACTCTGCGGAAGACCGGATCGGGCAGGTCAGTTTCCATGTCAGCTGGCAACACCCTCAGCTGATGCATATGGGGCGACATAAAAGCCCCGTTGTCCTGGCTGTTTTGCTCAAATACCGGAGCTGCTTGTGAATAGAAAACGGAAAAAAGGAAGAAAATTGGAACAAGTAGTTGTGCGTTTGGGAACTTCATCTCATTATCTCTAAAACCTACGCGACATGCTCGCAAAAAGCAGGCCATTTTTTAAAAAACACAAGTAATATGAGCCTTGATTTTGCCGTAAAATTACATGTGGGAAAACCTACATGAAATACCCTAAAAAGGGTATTTTCCTGTTTCAGGGGCTTTTTCCCATTTGTCTGGTATGAAAAAAATACCTGTTATACTATTTTTAAAAGGGATAGTTCGTGGTTTATGAGTGCCAGTTCTTCTTTTGCAAGGCTAACCTCCATGGCACCAGCATTTTGTATGACCTGTCGGGCATTCCGGGCTCCTACCAGTGCTGCCGTAATACCTGGCTGGCACAGGGTCCACTGAATGACAAGCTGGGCAAGGGAGGCTTGGTGAGCGGAGGCAATTGGCTTTATTTTTTCCAGAAAAGCATGGGTATTTCCCAGGTTTGGTTCCTGAAAATATTTGGTTCCCGGACGATGGTCTCCTTTCCCGAAAACAAACCCATCCTTGATTTTGCCGGTCAACAAGCCTCGCTGTAGCGGGCTGTAGGCCAGGATGCCCTTCCCGTTTTCCAATACATAGGGGACGACTTCCTGTTCGATATCCCGCAAAACCATACTGTAGGGAACCTGATTGGAGGCAAGTGAAAGGGTTTTTTCGGCTTCTTTCATTTCACCGGCACTGTAATTGCATACGCCTACTTCCCGTATTTTCCCTTCCTCTTTCAGGCGCAACAGGGCCTCCATTGTTTCCGAAATCGGAGTGGTAGGGTCCGGCCAATGGATTTGGTACAGGTCTATGTAGTCGGTATCCAGGCGGCGGAGGCTATCTTCTATCTCCTTTCGAATGCCATCTTTTCCTGCATATTTCATCATGTCCACCGGGCTCCCATCGTTGGCTTGTGTTTTGAAGTGCAACAGGCCCTTGGTTGTATCCCACCTCAGCCCAAATTTGGTAAGTATTTCTACCTTGTCCCGCGACTTTCCCCGGAGGGCTTTGGCCACAAGCTGCTCACTGTGGCCAAAACCGTAGGCAGGCGCAGTATCGATGGAGGTGATGCCATGGTCCAGACTGGCATGTATGGCTTCCAGGGCATCTTTGTCGTCGTTTCCTCCCCATAGCCAGCCACCGATGGCCCAGGCACCAAATACGATCCGACTGATTTGAAGGTCTGAATTTCCTACGTTTATTTTTTGCATGGCCAAATGTTTTAGGGGTTTAATACTAGGTATTTAGCGGATGAATTAACAGAAAAATGGGATGAAGGGCAAGGAGAGGTAATGAATACAAAGGCCCCCGTGATACTTGCCAGCCAGGATTTTGTCAACGGATGATCACTTTTCCAGAGTCTGTGACCTGTTTGTTTTTCATAATTCGGTAGAGATATAGTCCCTGCCGTATTCCGGGCAATGGCAAATACTCGATATCGTTTACCAGTTCCAGTTCCATCACCAGCCGGCCATTGGTATCCGTCAGTTGAAAAATGCTCCCGGTTTCCCTTGATATAATTCCCAAATAGGGCTGACCGGTTACCGGGTTGGGAAAGACGACCGTATGGTTTTCTTCCGTAAAGACGACCGGCAATTCGCTGCTTTCCACCTTTTCGCCGTTTTTGGTCCAAATAATAGCCTGGTACACGGAAATCCCCTGTGTCAGGGTGGAATCGATCAGGGTGATGGTTGGTGTGTCTGGAACAAATTCCTTCAGTAGATGCAGGTTCGCCCCGTTTTTTCGCGTTATCTGTATTTTTTCAATAGCTGTAAGCCCGCTAAGACGGAGGAAAATATGCGCGTTAAAATCCGGGCCCAGGTATGCCAGGAAATTGTCCAGGTAGCATCCGGCCCCCTGAAGGGTATAGTTGATCGAATAGCTATGCAGGCCTGTAAGCCCATCCGGAAAAACCGGCGCAACAGCATAATAGGGTGAATTGGACTCGGATTTGTAGATGAGCAGATGGTTTTCGGCTACTTCCGAATAGGGTATCCCTTCTTCCAATATGCGATAGGTAGAGATGCCGGGAAGGGCAGTCCACGCCAATGACAGCCGGTCGTCACAAAGGAGGTCAACCGTAAGCCTGGGGATCGGCTGGATATAAAATGTGTCGCTGTAATAAGTGCCAATAGCCGTGTGGATCCGTAATAGGGCCTCTGTGCTTAGGGTATCCGGCCAATTGACTGCCATTTGGTTAGTTGTGAGGTCCACAGTGCCCAGTTGTGTCCATTTCCCGTTGCCGGTGGATAGTTCCAGGGTAGCAGGGCCCGACAGGTTGGTTTTCCAGTATACACGGTCACTTCCCCCGGCTTCTACAGGTTGTGATGCGACCGGATAGTGCCACTCAAGCATGTCCGACGCTTCCACATGAAATGCATACGAAACACGCTGGAATGCAGTGGTAAGTTTGGTGCCGGAAATCACCCATTCGTAATAGCCGGCCTGAGGGGAATGAAGGGTGACCATTTCCGTTGTATTGAGTCTGTCGTATCCACGAAATGCTGGCCTGCTCAATGAATCAATGTGGGGATAGTGGGATAATGTCCACGGCAGGAAAGTCGCCCCGCTCTGTGGATGGAATAGGTGTAGGTCAAGGTCATTGGTAAGTGCCGTGGGTGCCTCGATCAGTGCAGGCGGGTCGTCCCAGGTACCCGCTATGCGCAGGGTTTGTGTACCCGGGGGTATATCAATCCCGATTTTGATGGTTTGTCCTGGGGCAATCCGGTATTCGCCGACGTTTCCATTTGTCAGGATCTTCGATGAAGCATATAAATCAAGGCTGCCGTAGCCACTTTTATAATCAGGGCCGGGAGCTCCAATGTCCCGGGCACCGGCTATCAGGATGGCCCTTGTCAGGCTACCGGAGAGTGCAGAGTCAGGGTATTGGGGATGGGTGGCCTTCCAAAGTCCCTTGAGGTAGGCAGCACTACCGGACACCAATGCAGCGGCATCTGAACTCCCTTCGCCACCGTATGCGACAAGCTCAGGCTTGATTCGTCCGTCATAGGCAGGGCCTGTCGAGCTATAGGGCTTGATCGCTTGGGAGGAATCCACGGCACCAACAACCAGTACATTTTTGGCTTGTTTGAACGTGCCGGTCAGGTTGGCAGTGCCCGCCAGATTCGCGTAGGTTCCGCTAGCGGAAGTTTGCTCGCCGGCATTTCCCGAACTAAAGACATGGACTATCCCCGGGTGATCGTAGGAAAACTGGTCATAGGCCTGTGCCTCCAACCCGTAATAATTCTCAATGCCTACACCATAGGAATGATTTTGGACTTCTGTGCCATATTGGAGATGGTAGGTAGTGGATTCGGGGAACAGGTTTTCGTACGTAGTGGAGATAAGTTTGGAAGAAGAAACGCCTTTTCCTGTGTGAAAGGTAACGCCTTTTCCTGCTATCAGGGTAGCCATTTCGGTAGCATGCAATTTTGTAAGGGGATGACTCAGGGCCGTATGTGTGGAAATGTTTTTCAGGTCCAGGTCTTCCGTCAGAAAGGCCGCCTCCTTTACGGATACCGTGGTACCAAATTGCCCAAACACATCGATGGATTTGTAAATGGAATTGACGGCAAGGTTGTGCCTGCGAAGGGGGCTTTCGTCCATTGCGGATCGGTGAAGTCCAATGAATGTGATATCATCCCGGAGGCTGAGTACCTCCGACATAAAAGCAAACGGGCAGGTAATACTAATGGCATGATGAGCCGGAAGCAATTGGATGATCGTTATGTTTTCTTCTTGTAACATGTATTTGTGGAGCGAATCATATGCGTTTGATTTAAGCACAAATGAATAGGATTCATCAGGATCCGGCACGAGTAGTTTCAGGTTGGGGGACCATTTCCAATTGGGATCGGCAGGCATATATAAGCCATGTGGGGCGGTTCCTTGCTTTACCCGGACGATGTACGTCGAATCATCTATTTGCCGAACGATATCCATACCTGCGGGAACCGGTAATGGGGAAATCCACCGGGCAAAGGAACCGGTAACTGGCAGGTAGGGCAAGGTGGCTGTTTTTTCTGCCGTGAAAGGTTGAGCACTACCATTGTAAAGGATAAGGAAGGGAAAAACCCATAAAAAGCATCGAAGCATAGGACGAAAATAGCACGATTCCGTTAAAAGACTGGAAAATATTTATTCCAAAGAATATTTTGTTATAAAAAATAAATGTAACTATAACACATTATAACAACAGGAAAAGACCGTAAAAAATAAAATACAAGAAGAATATTTGGTTTGTAAAAAAAATTAATAACTTACCGTAATGTGCTTAAACCAATTCGTACCATTTAATCATTTATTTACCCAAAAAACCATGAAAAAACTTAATTTATTAAGTGCAGTTGCACTAGCTATGGTAGTAGGCTTTACCTCTTGCGAGCAGGAAGGCCCCATCTCTGTCAATGAAGTTTCGGACGATGTGCTGAACCAGCTTGCATTGGCCGGTTTTAATGTAACGGATCAGGCTCCGGTTAAATTTGACCAGGGGTATCTGGTCGAAGGTGATATTTATATCCCGTCCTCGGACCTGGGTAGTCTGAGCACAGGAGACCGCTTGCCCTATGAAGAACAGTATTCCACAAACAACCTGGTCGTAACAGGAGGCAGCAGACTGATCACGCTTTATGCTCCTGTGGGTGGAAGTACCGGATACAGTGCGGGAATGATTGCCGGTGTAGACCTGGCCATTGCCCGTTATAATGCAGAAAACCTTGAGATCACCTTTCAGCGTGTGACATCTTCTACCGGGGCAGATATTGTTATGACCCGATTAAGCAAAGGAGATGAGAGAAGAGGTATTCTCGGATCAGCCGGTTTCCCTACTGCTTCCGGTGACCCCTATAATGAAATCAAAATGAGTGGAATACTGGAGTCTACCTATGGGCTGTCCACTGGCGGTATTGCCAGCATCATTGGGCATGAAATGGGCCATTGCATAGGGTTCCGTCATACGGATTATTTCAACAGGAGCATCTCCTGTGGAGGATCTGCTTACAATGAAGGGGATGCTGGCGTAGGTGCCAACCTGATACCCGGCACACCTGCCGGTGCCACATTGGCCGATTTGTCATGGATGCTTTCCTGTACCAATGGTGGAGACCGTCCTTTTAACAATGATGATAAAACCGCATTGAACTATTTGTATTAAACCATAACCTAAGCACATTTCATCAAAGGGGGCCTTATGCTCCCTTTTTTTTATACTTTTAAGGTCATTTATACGTTTTTTGATGGTTATGGGAAAATA
>JAOUOM010000129.1 GCA_029880385.1 Cyclobacteriaceae bacterium
TGCTCGGCATTCTCATCGGACAGAGCCAAAGCTGACGGTGATTTTGCCCGCTCTTTTTCAAAATAAAGCCCAGATTGTCGTTCGATACCTTCCCGTACAGCCAAAAATACCTGCGTTTTTGCCCCTTCTTTTGGTGTAATCATAAACAGCCGGAATAATTGAATCAGTACGGCAGTCACTCCTTTAAATTCATTCCCAAAATTAGTTGTTACCACCCCCGGATGCAGGGAAAAGGATGTAATCCCTGCTTTATGGAACCGATTGTGCAATTCACGCGTGAAGTAAATGGCAAAAAGCTTTGCATCACTGTATGCCTGTATCGATTGGAAAGGACGATTTTGCCACATCAGATCATCGATGACCAGCTTCCCACGTTTGTGCAGGGAAGAACTCACATTGATAATCCGTGTTTTGCTTTTGATCAGCAATTCCATCAATTCGGTCGTTAAAAAAAAATGGCCTAAGTGGTTCATTGAAAATGTTCGTTCAAAACCATCGACCGTTACCTGTTTCGTAGGCACGATCCCTCCTGCATTGTTCATCAATACATCAATCTGAGGTACAGTTGTCCGGATGTGATGTGCTGCTTTTTTGACCGAACCAAAGTCAGTCAAATCACAATGCACCCATGATACTAGTCCGGCCTTGTCATTCATCATCAATTCGCGGACTTTCGATTCATCCCTGGCCAAAAGGATAATTTTCCAACCCTCCTCCATTAGAGTCAACACGGCAGATCTTCCTATTCCGGAAGTACCACCTGTAATCAAGAGTGTTTTTGACATACGTTACAATTGATATAATATACAGGGTATCAAGCGGGGAAAACTGCATGACAACCAAATGGTATAAATATGAAAACCAGCTAAAAGATACGGATTTGCTACATCAACCCAAAAACGAAATCAAAACTCCTGCGGCTACAGCCGAGCCAATCACACCCGAAATATTGGATGCCATCGCATATTGCAAAAGATGATTGGTCGGATCATGCTTCAGGGCGATTTCATTGGCAACCCGGCTGGCCATAGGTACGGCACTTAGGCCTGTGGCACCAATAAGGGGATTGATCTTTTTCCTGGCAAACATATTATAAACCTTCACGGCAAATATTCCACCTGCAATGGATATGGCAAATGCAATAAAACCTCCGACGATAATCATGATGGTCTGTTGGTTCAAAAAAGCCTCGGACGTCATGGTTGCGCCTACTGAAAGGCCAAGGAATACGGTTGCCGAATTTAATATGGTCTCAGATGCCGCTTTGTACAACCTGCCGGTTGATGCCCCGATTTCCTTGACCAGATTGCCAAACATCAAAAGACCAATCAACGGAACCGATGAAGGTACCAGCAACGCCACAATGGTACCTACTCCGATCGGAAACAATATTTTTAATGTCTGCAGATTTTTGATGGGTGTCTTTGAAGGGAAAAGGCGATCCTGCTCTTTCATATTTATTTTCAATTCCTTTTCCGTGACGGTAAACCGTACCACCAGGGGTATAATGACCGGCACAAGTGCCATATAGGAATATGCGGCAATCGCGATGGGGCCCAATAAATGGGGAGCAAGTTTAATGGTCGTATAAATAGCGGTTGGGCCATCTGCCCCACCGATTATGCCTAAAGATGCCGCCTCCCTGAGTGTGAAATTCATGGCAACGGCTGAAATAAGTACAGTAAAAATGCCAATTTGAGCAGCCGCCCCGAAAAATGCCAACCGTAAATTGCGCAGCATGGGCCCAAAATCAGTCAGTGCCCCGACCCCCAGGAAAATGACCGGTGGCAAAAAGCCCGTTTTAATCAGTGAATAATAAATGAAGTTCATGATGCCATGTTCATGAGCAATCTGATACAGGGTGAGGCTTTCGTCAACTTTTTCCACACCCATTTGCCCTCCGGGAAAATTGGCCAATAACATGCCAAATGCAATGGGCACCAACAGTAATGGCTCATACTGCTTTTTGATCCCCAGGTAAAGGAGAAAAAAAGCAATGGCAATCATCAGGAGAATAGATGGCTGCTCTACAATATTTTGCAAAGCAGTCATTTGATAGAGTTTTTCGAGCAAGTCCAAATCCGTAAAGTCTAGCTAAGTTTGATCAAGACATCATCATCCAGTACATCGTCACCATCTTTTACCACAATTTCGACAACCGTCCCTTCCTTGTCTGACTTTATCGCATTGCTGACCTTCATTGCTTCAATGTAACAGATGGTGTCACCTTTGGCTACTTTGTCGCCTACTCTTAGTGGCTTTTCTGATGCCTCTTTGGTCATAAAAACTTTTCCCTCCAGAGGTGCGGTCACTTCCGATACTACCCCATTTACGGCAACCGGCAGCACGTCAGTATGCGATGATGGGGCAGTACCCGTTGCTTCCTGTCCCCCTGCCTGGGAATCATAGGATATTGAAACCTTGTATTTTGACCCGTTTACCTCTACATGCATCACCTTTGGCTGGTTCCATGCCGCTTGGGCCTGTCCGGGCTCAGAGGCCTGAGAAACCGATTTTGCCTGTTTTTTCTCTAGTAGGTCTTTTTCAAATGCCTCTTTTGCCTTGCCTGATTTATAATCCTCATACTGGCCGGGGTGCATTGCGTATTCAAACAATTCTTCATCATCTTTACCTGTATCCCAGCCTTTGTCCTTCATTTTTTGCCTATACTCATCCAATGCATCCGGCTGAAGGTCTTGAGGATCCCCGGCAAAAAATTCCCGACCCTGGCTTTCGGCCAATTTTTTTAATTCCGCTGCCACAGGGCCCGGCAGCCTGCCTGATTTGCCCAGTAACATATCCCAGGTATTGTCATCCAGGAGTGACCATCGTTCTTTGCCCTTCATCATTTGCATCACATTGACAAGAGCTGCATTTTTCACGTACTGGCTAAACGGTGTTACCAATGGAGGAAAGCCCATCATAGGCCAGATGGTTTTTACTTCGTCAAAAAGTGCCACCAACAAGTCATCCTGTGAAACAAATGGCTTATTGTTTTTTTCCATCCACTTGTTCAGGCTCTTCAGGTTGTTTTCGAGATCAGACATCAGGCTTCCCATCATTCCACCGGGCAGTCCGGGGCCAATAAGCAGGGCATTCATCATGCGGTTACGCGGGTTGATATAATAGCCCAAAAATTCGTCAATAAACTCCTGTGTCAGGGCTCTGGCCTGCATATAGGCTTTCATATTGACATCCGGAAGACTAAACCCGGCATCCCGCAATACTTCATGCACCGTGAGCAAATCACCATGCATCATTCCAAATGAAAGGGGCTCCATGGCCACATCGATAATATCAGCACCTGCACGGGCAGCCTCCAGGGAAGACGCAATGGAAAAGCCAGGGCCCGAATGTCCATGATACTGTACGAGGATGTCTTTTTTTATGGACTTAATCCCCTGGACAATTTTGCCAATTGAAACCGGGCGCCCTACACCGGCCATATCCTTTATGCATATTTCATCGGCACCCATGTCGATCAGTTCGCCGGCCATATGAACATAATAATCGACGGTATGCAGACTTGAATAGGTAATGCACAAGGCCGTTTGGGAAATCATACCTCCCTCCTTGGCATAATCGATTGATAGCTTCAGGTTTCGGGTATCATTTAGCCCGTCAAACGAACGGGCAATGTCCGTACCTTGCTTTTTCTTTAATGCAAACATTAAGCGGCGCACATCACGGGGCACGGGAAACATCCGTAAACCATTGAGTCCTCGTTCCAGCATATGTGTCTGGATACCGGCATCATTAAATGGCTGGGTCCATTCCCGAACCGACTTGTTGGGGTTCTCGCCATAAAGCAGGTTGATTTGCTCAAAGCCCCCACCATTGGTTTCGACACGGCGAAAACAGCCCATGTTCACAATGGGTTCAGCAACTTTTACTAATTGGTCGACCCGTGGCATATACTTACCGGAAGATTGCCACATATCGCGGTAAACCAGGCTTAATCCGATTTCTCGTCCCATAACTTTTACTTTTCTTTTTCTATCTTGGTAATACGCCCCTTCCCTTCGGTGAGGATTTCCACGGCCGAAGCAATGGCAACTAAATGGTCATGGTCGTTCAGACTACCTGATGAAGTAGTTGGGACAATTGCCACTGGCACAAATCGATTGACAAGTTTTATAAGAATATTGCCTGTGGCGACCACCAGAAACAGTACGACAAATACGGTGATCATTCCGATAAACAGCAGGGAAAATGCTGTGGAAATTGGTTCGCTCATTTGGGGTGTTGAATTAACGTGCCTAAAATTAGCATTTCCAAAGGTTAAATACCTGATTACATTTGCTTAAAGTCATGATTATTGTTAGCCATGCAGGTATTCGAAGTAAAAGATCGAGGTTCGATCCGTGAATTTTTCAGGTTTGCCGTCCGGTTGTACCGCAGTACACCCCAATGGATCCAGCCAATTGAAAATGAAATTGAATCCCTTTTTAACCCCGCTAAAAACAAACTGCTTAAAGACGGGGCTTGTAAACGTTGGTTACTAAAAAATGATAACCATGAAACCATGGGGCGTATTGCAGCATTTGTAAATAATGCTACTGCCAGTAAAGACAATGAACAACCAACCGGTGGGATCGGTTTTTTTGAGTGTGTCAATGACCATAAAGCTGCCAACCTGCTTTTTGATACGGCAAAAAACTGGCTTGCCATTAACGGCATGCAAGCGATGGACGGCCCCATAAATTTTGGTGACAGAAATGCCTGGTGGGGTCTTCTAGTCGAAGGATTTGACATTGAGCCTAATTACCAGTGCAATTACCATTTTCCCTATTACCAAAATCTCTTTGAAAATTATGGTTTCCAGGTATATTTCAAGCAATACACGTTTGGGAGAAACCTGATGGAGCCCTTATCTGATACAAATGCAAAAAAAGCCGAAGCGATCATTCAAAACCCCGACTATTCCTTTCGTCATCTGGATAAAACGAAACTAGCACAGCATGCCCTGTATTTTATGAAAATATACAACGCAGCCTGGACAGGGCATACTGGCGTGACGGCCATGAACGAGACACAGGCCCTGTCGCTGATCCGGCAAATGAAACCCATCATGGACGAACGGGTGATTTGGTTTGGCTTTTATAAAGGAGAACCCATAGCCTTTTTTGTAAACCTGCCCGAAGTAAACCAGATATTCAAATACGTCAGGGGACGACTAAATGTGTGGGGGAAAATCACCTTTGCCTATCATCAATGGCGAAAAACAAACAAAAAGCTGATGGGGTTGGTATTTGGCATTGACCCTGCCCACCATGGCAAGGGGGTAGATGCGGCAATTGTTCAGGCTTTCAGAAAGATGGTACAGGAAGATTATCCCCGGTACGTTACATTTGAAATGAACTGGATCGGAGATTTCAACCCAAAAATGATCAATGTAGCGCGTCGTGTAGGTGGAGACATCATCAAGACACATCATACCTATCGGTACTTATTTGACCGACACAGGGAATTTAAGCGTATGCCCGTGAAAGCATAAAAAAGGGCCCCGAAAGGCCCCGATGTATTTACTATCCCCTTTTTTACAAGGTACGTTTAACTTCACGTTTTTCAAATCCTTCAATGATATCGCCTTCTTTGATATCGTTAAAGTTTTTGATACTCAATCCACACTCGTAGCCATTTTTCACTTCCTGCACATCGTCCTTAAAGCGTTTCAGCTGATTGATATCGCCCGAATAAGCTACAATACCATCACGGATCAGGCGAATGCTGTTGGAACGCTTCACATAACCATCCGTCACATAACATCCGGCCACGGTTCCAACTTTGGAGATTTTGAATACTTCGCGTACCACAATATTTCCTGTAATAACCTCCACAACCGATGGGGCAAGCATCCCTTCCATGGCATCCTTTACCTCATTGATGGCATCATAGATGACCGAATATAGGCGAATTTCAATTTCCTCATTGTCGGCAATTTTTCGGGCCGAAGTAGACGGACGCACCTGGAACCCGACAATGATCGCATCTGAAGCCGAAGCCAGCAACACATCAGATTCGGATATCTGTCCCACACCCTTATGAATGATGTTGACGGCTACTTCATTGGTTGACAATTTCAACAAAGAATCGGATAATGCTTCGACCGAGCCATCCACATCTCCTTTTACGATCACATTCAATTCCCTGAAGCTTCCAATGGCCAATCGACGCCCAATTTCGTCAAGGGTTATATGTTTTTTCGTCCTCATGGATTGCTCCCGGAGGATTTGTTCCCGCTTGTTGGCTATTTC
>JAOUOM010000200.1 GCA_029880385.1 Cyclobacteriaceae bacterium
ACATAGGCATCGAGCCCCCCTCTTCGTCCCATACCGGTCATGCGTCCGCCATCCACGATCTGGACATGGCCAAGCTCACCTGCCTGTGAATCAAAACCATAAATCAGCTTGCCATTGGCCACAATGCCACTGCCCAGTCCTGTCCCGAGGGTAATCACAATAAAATCTTTCATCTCCTGTGCATTTCCATAGATCATTTCGCCTATGGCCGCAGCGTTGGCATCATTGGTCATGAAAATGGGAAGGTCATAGCGTTTTTTGAATTTCTCTACAATTGGCACATACCCTTTCCAAACCAGGTTCGCTGCATGTTCAATGGTACCCCGGTAGTAATTCGCATTTGGGGCCCCTATTCCGATACCGGTGATTTCGATTTCAAAATCAATCCCGGCCACCAGTGAATCGATGTGTTTTTTCAGCGTATCCAGGTACTCGTCAAAATCTGGATAATCGCCGGTTGGAAAATCAAGATGGGCATATAAATTTCCTTCCCTGTCCACAAGGCCTACTTTGGTGAGCGTTCCCCCTATGTCTATTCCGACTGCTATTTTCTTTGCCATTACTCTTTTATTTATCGCTAGTTAAAATTCTGATTATTGTTAATATCCCGCATGACATGCATCATTTCGTAGTACACCGAGTAAAAATAATTTAGCATCCATAAAGAAAACATCATTTGTACTTGGATTAGGTTAGGTTGTTTCAACCATTTAGTAGTTTACCACAGTTAGATCGTCCGGGAAATCCCGGACGGTTTTTTTTATCCAAATTTCACCTTGAAATACAAAATCGTCGAAGCCAAAGCCAGGGTAATGCTGTTGGCCAGAATAATCGGCGTATTGGAAAGCAAAATCCCGTAAACCATCCAGGCAGCCAATCCTATGCAAAGCAACAAAAATGTGGGGAGTGATAAATCCCGTGCCGACTTGTTCTTCCATGCCTTGATCGCCTGGGGCAAAAATGCTATCGTGGTGCAACCTGCTGCCAAATAACCCAACAGTTCTGTATAATTCATTTTGGTCAGATAAAATGCAAAACAGCCCAAAAAAAGTGAAAACATCATTACCGATCACATACATCTGTACAAAAACTATGAATTCTTTTTGCCTGCTTCCCATTCCGTCCGTCTTTTGACGGTTACGCCTATTTCGTCGTTGATCCAAAAATCAGAAAAACCTTTTATTAGTAAAATAAACCGTATACCCTTGCCTCAAAACCATACGGCAGTTCTAAACCATCAATCATGATCCAAAAGGACGAATTTCTTTTTGTCTACGGCTGGCTTAAAAAAAACTACCGGCCGGTGGTTCGGGCCAAAGTCCCTCCCATGCCACTTCGGTTTTTGGGAAAAGGACATTATCCGGGCAAGCTATATGAAATAGAAGACTATCCGGGTATCCGTTTTCTCCCTTCCTCCCCTCACCGGGTATCCGGGGAAATTTATAAAGTGGACAAACCCCTTTTTTGGAAACGAATGGACAGGTTTGAGCTATCCCTGCCTACGGTCCAAAACCTGGCACAATACAACCGTGTCAGACGGCCTGTCCAATTCCGGCATTATACGATTACCTGCTGGGTCTATGAATATACGGGCAAAATGCTCCCCCTGAAACAAGTGCATGCGGGTGTGTTTTAAGCCGCTACATGGAAAAAGTCGAATGCCTCCGTATCAGGAAATAATCAAGGTATTGGATCGCCACCACCAGGCTGCCGGCCACTACCGCCCAGGTCGTGAGGTCAGCATATACCATTATCTGCTCCACGCCAAACAGGTAAATACAAGTAAAAAGCGTTACTGTCAGAATCAACACAATGCCCGAAACCATCCAAAACCAAAACCACCGGTAGGTCTTTTTTTCACGTGCGTCCACCTGTTTGATAATGCCTGTGGCAAAATTCTCACTCAATGAATAGGTGGGAGGCTGCTCCAGCAAATCAAATAATTGCTGATACGATTGCAAGCTACCGGCCTCTGCCTGGTCATGCTGCATTTGTTGTTCGATTTCCTTTTGCTTATCCATACAAAAACACTTCTTTGCCCATCACGGGAGCCATCAATTCTTTAAGCTTCTGACGCGCCCGAAACAAATAATTTTTTACCGTTCCTTCCGGCATGTCCATTATTTCCATTATTTCGGAATATGCCAGGCCCTCCAGATGGTATAGGGTCAAAACCATACGGTAATTGACCGGTAATTTCTGAATCCAGTAACGAATATAGGCCGCCTGATCTTTTTGATCCAATACAAATCTTTCTTCCGCTACCGGGTAGTTGGTCAGCAGATCCAGTTCTTCTGTCAAGAATTGTTTTTTGACCTTCTTCAGGTGATTGACCGAATGCCTATAGGCAATGGTGGCAATCCATGTCGACAACTTCGATTCAAAGTTAAAATCCCGTAGTTTTTGAAACACCTTCACAAATACGTCCTGCGCGATCTCTTCCCTGTCTTCTTCATTGTCGATCAACCGGCAAACCATGTGCATCACCAGGCGCTGATATTTGCCAATGAGCTGGGTCAGGGCCCGGCGATCACCGTTCAGGATATTTTGTACCAGTTCTTTGTCGTCCATTTGTTTGACATAAGACAATGCATGCTGGCTTCGGGTTGCATCTTTTCCATGATTTTATTGGAGTCCGGATAATCGGGCAGGCCGGCAGTATTTTTCTGACCATCTGCAACATTTGAACCCATACTGCTTGTCTAAAGATAAAAAAACAGTACAATTATGAGTAATAACTTTCTAGTCCCATTGATAATCTTTAGTTCCTTGTTTGGAACGATTATCCTCTTTACCCGAACATTGACCGAATACCTATTACGAAAACGGTTGATCGAAAAGGGTATGGTAGACAAGGATTCTGTAAACATCCTTTCGCACCGCGCAGCCAATGACAGCACCTGGAATGCCCTGAAATGGGGCCTGGTGTCTTTTTTTGCAGGGGCTTCGCTAATCCTGATTGGATACATTGAGTATGATACCAACTCTCCCCTGCCATTCGGTATTTTCATTACTTCCGTTTCCCTGGGCTTTCTGCTCTATTTCCTGATCGCACATAAAAAAACGACTCAAAACCCGTAATTCCCTGGCACGACTCCTGAAACCGGCCGGTTCCTATAAAAGAGGGAACCGGCCGGTTTTTTTTATTCAAAAAGAAATGGGGCTATTTTTATGCTGAGATTCCGATCACATGCTATCTACCCCCAGCATCATTTCCCTTTCGACCATTACCACCCCCATCGGCCCGATGGTATGTGGGAGCATAAACGGACAATTATGCCTGTTGGAATTTGAAGACCGCCGGATGTTGCCTACTCAGCTAAAGCGTATCACCCACTTCCTCTCCGCTCAGCTACGGGATGAACAGGTGCCGTTTCACGATCAGGTACAACAGGAAATAACTGGCTATTTTGAGGCAAAAAGAAAAACCTTCGACCTGCCACTCCTGGTACCCGGCACCAAATTTCAGCAGGCCGTATGGCTCGAACTGGAAAAAATCCCCTACGGTAAAACACGATCCTATTTGCAACAGGCAAAGGCACTTGGTAATGAAAAGGCCATCCGTGCCGTGGCAAAAGCCAATGGAGACAACCGTCTGGCTATTATCATCCCCTGCCACCGTGTCATAGGCAGTCATGGTGAAATGACCGGATATGGAGGGAAAATATGGCGAAAAAAATTCCTGCTCGAACTCGAAGGGGCAATCGTACCTCAGCCGCGCCTGTTTTAGGTTACAGGGTTCGTATGTATACCGAAGGCGTTTGAAGCGTAAACTCTTTCCCCCCAATAAAGGACAGGAATATATTCAACTGAACAGGTTTGGACATATCGGGTGCGACCGATGGCTGCAAAAACAGGTAAAATTCATCCTGAAGCCGGTCATTGAGCAAATCAAAACTCTGGAGAGAAGTGGCCGCTTCCATTTCATTTATATATGAAAAATAAGGGCTCATGTCTGTACCAGCCGGAATAGAATCGTTGTAATCAAATACGCTTATAATGGCAATTGAGTCAATCTGATCGACCAGTCGCGGATATGCGTCACCACATGCCATCAGCGTCCCGGACCAGGCACCCGTATTATCACCTACATAAGCCGGGATCACATCGAGCCACACGGCATAATCCTGAACCCAAACCGTATCATCCGTATTTAACACTTCGATGTTACGATAGGAAGTATATTTAACCGAATACGTATGGATGGTTTCAATGGTAGCCGAGGAGACCCCCAGCAATCCACAATCCATCATTTCTGCATCATTGGCACAGCCCCATATCAGGAATGCTTCAATTAAAAAGTAAGCCCATATATTTTTATTCATTGCCAAACCTTCCGTTTTTATTACTGAGGACATCCAGCTGACAGCCCCCCGTTCGTCATCTAAGACTGGCAAAAGTCGTTATTCGTTGGAACTTTTCGTAAAAACTAACCGGATGTTTTCCTCTCGAAATCCCTACGATCAGTAATCGGCACGGCGTCCGCCCCTATCGACAAGCTGGCGTAAAAAGCTGGAAAACCCTTCCTCTGCCTGTAGTTCTTCCATCGTCAGGTGAAGTCTGTATTTCCAATAATGCTGCGGGTTGGCCGGTACATTGATCCTCTCGTCCTCCGGCATTTCACGCCGCAACCTGCCGTCCATGGCCAGATAATCCTGCAAGGGGAGGATGGCCCACATTGCCGGGCCATAAAAATGCTGTTCAATGATTTCTTTGGCCAGCCAGGGCTCACAATAATAGGGGGCACCATCCCCGTGCCCCAGGATTTGATTATAAAAACGTTGGCTTCTGTCCGGGTCTTCCTGCCACCATTCGCGTAGTGTTGACATATCATGGCTGCCTGTGCTGGTCACACTCAGGTACGGGGTATCTGAAGGATGCCAAAACTCACGGTCATCACCTGGCATGCGCTGAATGGCCAGACTCAACAGGCTTAATTCCCGCATAACACCCGGCACACTGGCAGGCACCATGCCAAGGTCTTCCCCACAAATCAGCATATCAGTAGCTGATTTGAGAGCCGGGAGTTTTGAGAGGGCACTTTCACGCCAAAAATCATTGTGTCGATGATAAAAATAATGGTTGTACAAAGCATCCAGCCGCTGCTTTGTCTCATCATCCAACTCCTGATAGGAATAGGTGGAATGAAAAGCAATCCGTGGGTTATACAAACATGATCCCGCGACTTCCAAAAACAAAACCTCCGTCAAAAGCCGGTACAAACCATCACGCAGCCAACGAAAAAATGCGGCCTGTTGTGGTGTTTCAAGGATGAGGTGGTCAAACCTCTCCTTTATCTTGCGCTGAGTATCAAATCCGGGTTTCATTTCAAAACAACCGGGTGAATATTCGTCCAGGTATTCCGCTACCACATAGTCGGC
>JAOUOM010000130.1 GCA_029880385.1 Cyclobacteriaceae bacterium
CCGCTCTGTTGTGCCCGTAATTTTACGTCGTATTCCTTTCTTTAATCGTGTTCTTCTATTAAGCTTACTTACAGCCATGTCTTTACTTATTTACTAGCAGTTTTACCAGCTTTTCTTCTAACAATTTCACCAACATAACGAATACCCTTGCCTTTGTAAGGTTCCACTTTACGCATCGACTTTATTTTGGCAGCGATCTGGCCGATCAATTGCTTATCATAACCTTCTAGTGTTATAATAGGGTTTTTCCCTTTCAATGTTTCGGCACTTGCTTTAATTTCCTGAGGTATGGCCAGGTATATGTTATGGGAATAACCCAAGTTCAATTCCAATACGTTGTTTTGCACGGCGGCTTTGTATCCCACACCCACTAATTCCAGTTTGCGAACAAAACCGTTGCTGACACCCTCAACCATATTGGCGATCAATGAACGATACAAACCATGCAGGGCTTTATGTCGTTTTTGTTCCGTTGGTCGCTCGACCACCAGTACTCCTTCATTGATATTGATTTTCATTTCAGGATCTATTTCCTGAAATAATTCTCCCTTTGTTCCTTTTACCTTAACCGTTGTATCATTTACTGATATTTCAACTCCGGCAGGTATAGTTATCGGTGATTTTCCTATTCTTGACATTTTACTTTCAAACTATTAATAAACGTAACAAAGTACTTCACCACCAATATGCTCTTTTCTAGCTTCTTTATCGGTAAGAATTCCTTTAGAAGTAGATAAAATAGCAATACCCAGTCCATTTAAGACCCTTGGTAATGTTTCAGCATCCGCATATTTTCTCAGACCAGGCTTACTGATACGCTCAAGATGAGTAATGGCTGATTTTTTTGTTTCGGGATTGTATTTTAAAGCAATCTTTATTGTTCCCTGAGCATCCGCTTTCTCAAATTTGAAATTCTGGATATACCCTTTTTCCAATAATACCTTCGTCATTTCCTTCTTCATGTTAGAAGCAGGAATTTCAACCACCCGATGGTTTGCTTTTATCGCATTTCTTATCCTAGTTAAGTAATCTGCTATCGGATCTGTTACCATATTTTTATCAATCAACTCCCCAAAAAGGGGTGCAAAGTTAATTATTTTATCTAATTAATTCCAGTAAAAGAATGAAAATGAATTACCAGCTGGCTTTTGTTAAACCAGGGATTTTACCATCCAATGCCATTTCACGAAATGTTACCCTGGAAATACCAAATTTACGCATGTAGCCTTTAGGCCTTCCGGTCAATTTACACCGGTTGTGTAACCTTACCCGTGATGAATTGCGTGGCAGTTTGTCCAAACCTACGTAATCACCTGCATCTTTCAATGCTTTTCTTTTGGCGGCGTATTTTGCTACGAGTTGCTCTCTTTTGCGTTCCCTAGCTTTGATCGATTCTTTTGCCATATCAATTAATTTTTACCGGAAACAAATGGCAAACCAAATGCTTTCAGTAATGCTAAACTTTCTTCGTCTGTCTCGGCAGAAGTCACAAACGTGATATCCATACCGGTAATTTTATTTATTTTGTCAATGCTGATTTCAGGGAAAATAATTTGTTCCTGAATCCCGAGGGTATAATTTCCACGGCCATCAAATCCTTTGTCCTTGATACCTTTGAAATCCCTTACCCGGGGAAGTGCAACAGTAATAAGCCTGTCGAGAAATTCATACATACGATCTCCACGCAGGGTAACGCGTGCACCAATCGGCATTCCTTCCCTCAGTTTGAAGTTGGATACGGATTTCTTGGCAATGGTAGCCACGGCCTTTTGTCCGGTAATGGTGGTTAGCTCTTCAATACCAACATCCACCAGTTTTTTATCCGATACAGCTGCGCCAATCCCTTTGTTGATCGAAATCTTCTTAAGTCGGGGAACCTGCATTACTGAGCTATACTGAAATTTCTCTTTCAGTGCAGATACAACTTCTTTGTTGTATTTATCTTTTAATCTTGGATTAGCCATTTGTGATGAATTCTCCTGTTTTCTTAGAATAACGTTGTAATTTACCGTCAGCATTTTGCTTTCGTCCGATGCGCGTAGCTTCTCCGGAAGAAGGATCAACCAGCATTAAATTACTAATGTGAACGCCCGCTTCCGTATGCTTTAAGCCCCCTTCAGGTGTAGTAGCTGTAGGTTTTACGTGTTTTGTTACAATATGAACACCTTCTACTACCGCCCGGTATTTTTTGGTGTCTATTTCAAGAACCTTCCCGGATTTACCTTTATCATTTCCGGCAATCACTTTGACGGTATCGCCTTTCTTGATATGTATTTTAATATTCTTTGCCATGTTATAAAACTTCTGGTGCCAGGGACACGATTTTCATGAATTGCTTTTCTCGTAGTTCACGTGCAACAGGACCGAAAATCCTGGTTCCCCGAGGCTCATTATTATTATTGAGCAATACGGCAGCATTATCTTCAAATCGAATATATGAACCATCCTTGCGACGGATTTCTTTTTTCGTTCGAACGACAACTGCTTTGGAAACGGTACCTTTTTTCAAATTACTGGACGATATGGCTGATTTAACAGTCACTACAATCGTATCACCAACATTGGCATATCGTTTTCCGGTACCGCCAAGAACACGGATACATAGTACTTCCTTTGCCCCGCTGTTGTCAGCTACATTAAGCCTTGATTCCTGCTGTATCATTTTACTTAGCCCTTTCTATAATTTCTACTAAACGCCATCTTTTGTTTTTGCTCAATGGCCGAGTTTCCATGATTTTCACCGTATCACCGATTTTGCACTCATTTTTCTCATCATGAGCCGTGAGTTTGGTTGTTTTCTGGATAAACTTACCATAAATAGGGTGCTTAACCTTCCGGCTAACCGTGACCGTGATACTTTTTTCCATTTTATCACTGACCACCAGTCCTATTCGTTCTTTTCTAAGATTTCTTTCCATCAATTCCGTTATTTACTCAGTTCCTTTACTCGAACTTCAGTTTGAATCCTGGCTATTAACTTTCGAGTATGCCGAATTTTCATCGGATTCTCAATAGGGGTAATGGCATGTGCAAACTTTAGTTTGCTGTAACTGTCTTTTTCTACAGCAAGTCTATTTTTTAGTTCATCAACAGATAATCCTCTTAATTCTGAATTTTTCATGCTTGATAATCCCTTTTAACAATAAATTTAGTCAATAACGGAAGCTTTTGAGCGGCAAGCCGTAAAGCTTCTTTTGCAAGATCTACACTCACACCTGAGGCTTCAAATAAAATGGTCCCTGGTTTAACAGGTGCTACCCAATATTCAGGTGCTCCTTTACCCTTACCCATCCTTACTTCCGCAGGTTTTTTGGTAATTGGTTTGTCCGGAAAAATTCGAATCCAAACCTGACCTTCCCTTTTCATGGCACGTGTCATGGCAATACGAGCTGCCTCAAGTTGACGGCTTGTAATCCATCCCGGCTCAAGGGATTTAATTCCGAAAGTTCCAAAGGCCAATGTATGTCCACGCTGGGCCATTCCTTTTACCCGACCTTTTTGTTGTTTTCTAAACTTGGTACGTTTAGGCTGTAACATTGTCTTTTAATTTTTACGTTTACGTTTTGGCCCTTCGCCCCCTCTTCTACGTGCTCCTGTTGGTGCTCCCGCTGACGCATTTGACTGTACGCCTATGTTTGGAGACAAATCCCTTTTTCCAAAAACCTCGCCTTTGAATATCCACACTTTGATACCTATTTTACCATAGATTGTCTGGCTTTCAGAAATTGCATAATCTATGTCTGCCCGCAGTGTGTGCAAAGGAATTCTTCCTTCTTTGTATTGCTCGGTACGTGCCATTTCGGCACCGCCCAAACGACCGGAACACTTTATTTTTATACCCTGGGCACCCACTCGCATGGCAGAAGCAATTGCTTGTTTCATAGCCCTTCGGTATGAAATCCGTGCTTTTAACTGCTGCGCGATGGACTCCCCTACTAATACAGCATCCAATTCCGGACGTTTAATTTCAAAAATATTAATCTGAAGATCTTTACCTGTGATCTTTTTGAGTTCCTCTTTCAGTTTGTCAACTTCAGATCCGCCTTTTCCGATGACAACACCTGGACGCGCTGTATGGATGGTTAGCGTAATACGTTTGAGTGTACGCTCAATAACAATTTTTGAAATCCCTCCTTTTGGGATCCGTGCATTCAGGTACTCCCTTATTTTTTGATCTTCAACAATCTTATCAGCAAATGTCTTTCCACCAAACCAGTTAGAATCCCATCCTTTGATGATTCCTAACCTAAAACCGACCGGATTAACCTTTTGTCCCATTATTCTTAGTTTTCGTTTTGGTTTGTATTATTCTCTGCATTGTGATCATCCAACACAATCGTGACGTGGTTTGATCGTTTTCTGATCCGGTGTGCTCTTCCCTGTGGCGCAGGTCGTAATCTTTTCAACATACGGGCACTATCCACAAATATCTCTTTCACATAGATATCTGCATCTTCAATCTTCACACTATCATTTTGATTTTGCCAATCAGATATAGCCGTCAACAACAATTTTTCCAGTGTATTAGAAGAATGCTTATGATCAAATCGTAATAAATTCAGGGCAATATTCACACGCTTGCCACGAATCATATCAGCTACCATTCTCATTTTGCGTGGTGAGGTAGGTATGTTTCGCAATGAAGCTTTTACTGAACCCAGTTTTCCGGCATTTGCCTCTTTAAATTCTTTTTGAGCTTCTTTGGCCAGTCGGATACGTACCGACTTTTTAACCTTTACTTTTTCAGTCGTTTCCATTATCGTCTGCCTTTATCTTTTTTAGCCACGTGTCCTCTGAAATTTCGAGTAGGTGCAAATTCACCTAATTTATGTCCAACCATGTTTTCAGTAACAAAAACAGGTATGAATTTATTTCCATTGTGAACGGCAAATGTATGTCCTACAAAATCAGGTGAGATCATGGAACGTCTTGACCATGTCTTGATGACTGTTTTTTTACCTGAATCATTCATAGTATCGACTTTGCTTTCAAGTCGAAAATCTATATACGGTCCTTTTTTTAACGATCTTGCCATTATTTCCTTCTGGTTACAATCATGTTATCAGAATATTTATTAGGTTTTCTAGTTTTCTGGCCTTTCGCATATAAGCCATTTCTAGATCTAGGGTGTCCACCGGATGACCTTCCTTCACCACCACCCATTGGGTGATCGACAGGGTTCATAGCCACACCTCGTACACGAGGACGTTTACCCAACCATCGGTTTCTACCTGCCTTTCCGAGTCTCACGTTCATGTGATCGGAATTGGAAACAGTACCCACGGTTGCATAACATGAACTAAGTACTAACCGCATTTCACCAGAAGGCAATTTGATGGTTACGTATTTACCTTCTCGTGCTACTAACTGAGCATAGGTACCTGCACTACGTGCCATCGCACCACCTTTACCTGGTTTCAATTCAATGTTATGAATGATTGTACCAAGAGGTATTTTAGCCAACGGCAGGGAATTTCCTACTTCGGGTGCAATATTTTCTCCTGAAAGGAGTACGGTACCTGCTTTAATTCCGTCTGGTGCAAGTATATATTTCTTCTCACCATCTGCATAATAAAGCAAAGCAATACGGGCTGTTCTGTTCGGATCGTATTCGATAGATTTCACAGTTGCAGGAATATTGAATTTATCTCGTTTAAAATCAATTTCCCTCAATTTTTTCTTATGACCACCCCCAACATTGCGGACAGTCATTTTCCCTGTGTTGTTTCTACCCCCCTTACTTTTCAGCGATCGGACGAGAGATTTTTCCGGTTTGTCTTTGGATATGTTTTCAAAGACGGGAGCTATCCTAAATCTCTGGCCTGGTGTAATTGGTCTTAATTTTTTAACCGCCATTTTTTTAAATTATATTCCGCTGTAAAAATCAATTACTTCTCCTTCGGCTATTTTGACAATAGCTTTTTTATAGGCTGGCGTACGTCCATCAATCACTCCTGATTTGGTGTATTTTGATTTACTTTCACCTGGCTGAACCATTGTATTAACAGATTCTACTGTAACACCATAGGTTTTTTCAACCTCCTTTTTTATTTCAACTTTATTGGCCTTTCTGGCAACAATAAATCCATATTTTCCCTGCTCATTAAGAGCTGAAAATTTTTCCGTTACGAGTGGTCTAATTAATACTCCCATCAGTTCAATCTATTTTGGAGTGGCTCAATTGCACTTTCAAACAACACCAGCATATCAGCGTTAACCACTTCATACGT
>JAOUOM010000131.1 GCA_029880385.1 Cyclobacteriaceae bacterium
AAAGAAAAACTAAGCCGCGAAATCACGGCAAAACAACTCGATAACCTCCTCCATGAAGTAGAAGAACCCCTCTCGTTTGTGCTGGCAGACATGGAATATGAAGGAGTCTCCGTCGATGAAAATGTCCTGTCCGCCATGTCAGGCGAACTGGAAACCGAAAGCCTCAGGGTACAATCCGAAATCTATGAATTGGCAGGCGAAGAATTTAATATCGGATCACCAAAACAATTGGGCACCATCCTTTTCGATAAACTAAAGTTGATCGATAAACCCAAAACCACCAAGACCGGCCAATATGCCACCGGCGAAGATATCTTGTCCAAACTTGCCGACGAGCATGAGATCGCCAACAAAATCCTTGAATTTCGGGAATATCAAAAACTAAAATCCACCTATGTCGATGCCCTGCCACGTATGATCAGCGCAAAAGACGGACGTGTGCATACAGATTACCGCCAAACCGTGGCCGTGACCGGACGGCTAAGCTCCAACAACCCCAACCTGCAAAACATTCCCATTCGGACACCCAAAGGAAGGGAAATCAGAAAGGCCTTTGTGGCCAGAAACAAAGACTATGTCATCCTCTCGGCCGATTATTCCCAGATTGAACTACGTATCATGGCGTCATTCAGCCAGGATCAAAGCATGATCACGGCGTTTCGCGAAGGAAAAGACATCCATGCCAACACGGCTGCCAAGGTCTTTAATGTACCCTTGGAAAACGTGGAAAGCAGCATGCGGCGCAAAGCCAAGGAAGTCAACTTTGGGATCATTTACGGGATCTCGGCCTTCGGTCTCGCACAAAACCTAAACATTGCCCGCTCTGAAGCCTCCGATATCATCCAGACCTATTTCCATGAATTTCCTTCCGTTAAACGGTACATGGACGAATGCGTCCAAAAAGCCCGGGAACAGGAATATGTCGAAACCATTTTGGGTAGAAGACGGTATCTGCGCAACATCAATTCCCGCAACATGACCATGCGAGGCTTTGATGAGCGCAACGCCATCAATGCCCCGATTCAAGGCTCAGCTGCTGACCTGATCAAAGTGGCCATGATCCAGATACACCAGTGGATGAAAACCGAAAAATTGCAGTCAAAAATGCTCATGCAAGTCCATGATGAGCTTGTGTTTGATGTGCATCGCGATGAATTGGAATACGTTCGTCCCAAAATTGGCGAGTTTATGAAAAATGCTATAGAACTTGACGTACCAATGGAAGTCGGCATTGGGGTAGGAAACAATTGGCTGGAAGCACACTAAACATTTGCTTCAATAAAAGCCTGGATGCCATGCATCACCTACTTTTTTTTTAGATTCGACAAAAATTTGACAGAACAATCAGCCTATATGCAAATACCCTCATTAAGTGATATTAAGCGTGCCCATCAGCGTATCAGCAAATACCTGGAAACCACACCGGTAATGGTTTCACAATCAATTGATGAAATCAGTGGGGCAAACGTGTTTTTTAAATGTGAAAATTTTCAAAAAACAGGTTCATTCAAACTTCGGGGAGCGACCAATGCCATTTTCTCCATACGACCGGAAGAGCGTACCAATGGGTTTGCGACCCATTCCTCCGGCAATCACGCCCAGGCCGTAGCCTATGCCGCCAGGCTCGCAGGCACCAAAGCATACATCGTCATGCCAAACAATGCACCTGAGGTAAAGAAAAAAGCCGTGAAAGGCTATGGCGGGGAAATTGTTTTTTGTGAACCCAATGAAGAGGCGCGGGTTAAAACATGTGATGAATTGATAGCAAAAACCGGTGCCATTTTCATCTCACCGTTTCATCATACTGACATCATTGCCGGACAGGCAACGGCTGCCAAGGAACTGATTGAGGAAGTCAATGACCTGGATGTAATCATGACCCCCGTAGGAGGTGGGGGACTGGCAGCCGGAACAGCCCTGGCTGTCAACTACTTATCGCCCAATATCCGCGTGGTGCTCGGCGAACCCAAAAATGCCGATGACACGTACCAGTCCTTCAAAAAAGGATCCATCCTACCCGTAAACAACCCGGATACCATTGCCGATGGCCTGAAGGTCACGGTAGGTGAATTGAATTTTGAAATCATCCAAAAACATGTGTCGGATGTAGTCACGGTAACCGAAAAGGAAATAATCACCGCCATGCGCCACATCTGGGAACGTATGAAAATCGTGGTTGAACCATCAACTGCCGTCCCCTTCGCCGCCTTATTAAAACGCAAAGCCGAGTTTGAAGGTAAAAAAGTGGGCATTATCCTCACCGGGGGAAATGTAGACCTGGGCAACCTTCCGTTTCAATAACCCTCATTTTTCCAACTTAAACGAATCGACCAATGAAAAATACTTGGACCCTTTTTTTCCTGCTCACGTCACTCGTGCTGTCAGCTCAAAATAAACTAACCATAGACCAGGTCATGGACGGGACTTTTCGCCAGAAATCCGTAAGCCATGTTAACTGGATGAATGACGGGCGTTTTTACAGTGCATTGAATCAAAACCGCATCATCAAATACGATGTGGCTTCGGGTGCCGAAGTAGCCATATTGGTCGATGGCAACCAGCTCAACATTCCCATTAATGATTATGAGTTTAGCCAGGATGAAGAACAGGTACTCCTGCTCACCGACCGGCAGTCCGTTTTTCGAAGATCGTTTACCGCCCGTTACTTCCTCTACAACATTGCTACCGGCTCCATCCGTTCGTTCATTGACGACAGGATTTCGTACGCTACCTTTTCCCCCGATGGAAAAAAAGTGGCCTTTACAAATGCCAACAACCTCTACTACAAAAACCTGACGACCGATGAGGTGATACAGATCACGACCGACGGAAAACTCAATGCGATCATCAATGGCAGTTCGGATTGGGTCTATGAAGAAGAGCTGTTTATTACAAAAGCGTTTGAATGGTCACCTGATAGCAGAAAAATCGCCTATTTCAGGTTTGATGAAAGCCAGGTACCTGAATACAACATGCAGCAGTGGAACGAAGGTGCATTGTACCCATCGGACTACCGCTACAAATACCCGAAAGCAGGCGAGAAAAATGCTGAGATCGACATCTATCTTTATCATTTGTCCGACAACCAAAAAGTAAAAGCTGACATTGGTACGGAAAAGGATATATACATTCCACGTATTTATTGGACAAAAAACCCGGAAATTCTTTCGGTGCAACGTCTCAACCGCCTTCAAAACAAACTGGATATTCTGCATGTAAAAGCACAGGATGGGAGCTCCACAACCGTGCTGACTGATCAATCCGGTACCTACATCGATTTCACGTTCTGCGATGACCTCCGCTACCTCGACAATGGCAACCAGTTCTTATTTAGTTCCGAAAAAGACGGGTACAAACATTTCTACCTGTACACCATGGAGGGAAAACTGGTTCGGCAGGTCACAAGTGGTGCTTTTGAAGCCAGTGATTTTGTCGGGCTCAATCAGACCAAAAAAGATCCCGTTTTGTACTACCTGTCTACTGAAGTAT
Source organism: Cyclobacteriaceae bacterium (assembly GCA_029880385.1). Classification (GTDB taxonomy): domain Bacteria; phylum Bacteroidota; class Bacteroidia; order Cytophagales; family Cyclobacteriaceae; genus JAOUOM01. The sequence goes on from JAOUOM010000131.1 coordinate 3,490, forward strand.
CCCCATTGGAACGGCATTTATACAGCATTAACCTGTCCGGAAAAGGGAAAAAGAAATTAACGGCCATTGCCGGTATTTCTTCCATCGATATGAGCCCCGATTGCACGTATTACATGAATTATCAGTCGTCGGCCCAAAAACCCCTTTCGGTCTTGCTTTATAAAACCGCATCAAATTCATTGGTAAAAGAGCTGGAGGACAATCAGCAGTTGCAAAATACCTCCCGGGAATTTGGCCTGAGCCCCAAAGAATTTTTTACCCTAAATGCCTCGGATGGCACCCTGTTAAACGGCTATTTCCTCAAACCTGCAGATTTTGACCCTAACAAAAAATATCCGGTCCTGGTATACCAATACAGCGGGCCAGGCTCGCAGAACGTATCCAATAGCTGGGGAGGTGGCCATTTTATCTGGCACCAGCTGCTGGTACAAAAGGGATATGTAATTGCCGTAATCGATACGCGCGGTACAGGCTATCGGGGCGAGGCATTCAAAAAAATCACCTATAAACAACTGGGAAAACTGGAAGCAGAAGACCACATTACCGCCGGCCACTACCTGGCCGGGCTTTCATGGGTAGATAGTAGTCGTATCGGCATTTGGGGATGGAGTTACGGCGGATATATGTCGTCGTTGGTATTACTCAAGGGAGCAGATGTCTTTAAATCAGCCATTGCCGTGGCCCCGGTGACCACCTGGCGGTATTACGACAGCATTTATACCGAACGTTATTTGCAACGACCTCAGGACAACCCGGAAGGATATGATCAAAACAGCCCGATCCAGTTTACCGATGCGTTAAAAGGAAATTTCCTGCTTATTCATGGCACCGGCGACGACAATGTCCATTTTCAGAATGCCGTGGCCCTGCAGGATAAACTGATTGACTCAGGCAAACAGTTTGAAAGCTTCTATTATCCGGACCGTGCGCATGGACTCGGCAACAGAAGGGGACATTTATATGAAATGATGACCCGTTTTATCCTGGAAAACCTCTGATGGAACGATCGTTTTTTGTGGTAGCCAACCCGGCATCGGGGCGGCAAAAAACACAAAAAATACTTCGTGAGGTACATCAGTATTTCAGCGATATCAACTGCCCGTTTCGCATTTTTGAAACTACCCCATCTACCCGCGGCACGCAGCTTGTGCGTGAAAATTTAGGGGAAAATTATACGGACATGCTGATAGTCGGCGGAGATGGTACCATCAACGAAGCGGTGAATGGACTTGTCCATGATATTCCCGTATCCATCATTCCTGCCGGATCCGGGAATGATTTTGTGAAAATGATCTCGATTGGTAGCTCCCTCAAGGAACAGTTGTTAACAGCCACTCATGGGACTGTGCAGCGCATCGATATGGGGCTGTGCAACGATCGCAAATTTGTAAACGGGATTGGCATAGGTTTCGACGGGCAAATTGTAGCCGATATGACGCAACGACATGTCCCACTTTTGAGCGGACAGGCCAAATATTATTACCACGTTCTGCATATTTTGTCATCCTACCGAGAACGCATGTTTGAGATGGAGGTCGACAACAGGTACGTCCAAAAGGAGCTCATCCTCCTGACCATTGCAAAAGGGACTACGTTTGGTGGTGGTTTTAGGCTTACGCCACATGCTTCCTTATCCGATGGCAAGCTGGCTGTGTGCGAAATCGGAAAACTATCCCCTGCCCGCAGGTACCTCAACCTGCTCAAAATCCAAAAGGGCACACATGACCTCCTCCGGGAAGTCATCCTGTATCATGCCACTCAACTGACCGTACGGGAAAATCCTTTGCTCGAAGGACACATCGATGGGGAATACATGGGAAAACCACCCTTTTCGATCCGTATTTTGCCCAGCTCCCTTCAAATTCGCAGCCGGGCTATTTTTTCCTGACCCCCTTTTGAAAACGGGCCTTCCGCTGGAATTTGAGATACGCCCAGGTAGTCAGGGCAATGAGAACAAGCGAAATAAATTGTGAATGGGAAAGTACATCATCGATGATAAAGCCCCTTCTCAAATCGCCCCTAAAAACCTCGATTACCGAACGGTTGATGGCATAAAGGATCACATAGATAAAAAATAACTGGCCTTCAAATTTTTTCTGACGCTTGAGCAGGAGCAAAATACCCATGATTACCAATATATTAAACACATCATACAACTGGGTCGGGTGAAGGGGGGTGTTGAGGGGCATTGCCTGTGAGTGCGCATCGGTAAACGTTACCCCTGTCCATGAAGTGGTGGGAATCCCATAGCAGCATCCGGCAAAAAAACAGCCCATTCGTCCAAAAGAATGGATAATCGTCGCTGTAATTGCCAACCGATCCATCAAGGGCCAAAGCGGCCATTTTTCCTTTTTAAAATACCAGATGGCTACCGGTATGGCAAAAATTAGTGACCCGTAAAACACAAAGCCCTGCCGGAAATTTTCCCACATGTGAGCCGGCGTTTCGAAATAATATGACGGTTCTTCCAGGTAAAAAAAGAATTTTCCGCCAACAAAGGCGGCGATTACAATGAAAATGGCCAGGTTTTGAATCTGTTCAGTCTCTATCCCCAGTTCCTTTTTTGCCGTACGTGTCAGGTACAAATACCCGCTCAGTGCGCCCAGCATAATCATAAAACCGTAGGTGTGAATGGTAAAATTTCCAATGGTAAAAAATTCCGGATGCATGGTTTTCTCTATTTAAATGGATTGTTTTCGTGGGCTGTCTGGC
>JAOUOM010000132.1 GCA_029880385.1 Cyclobacteriaceae bacterium
GACTACCTTTACGATGCGAATGGCAATATGACCGTGGACAAAAACAAAGGCATCACCGGCATCACCTACAACTACCACAGCTACTGCAAGTTTTCCAGCCTCGGTAGAGGGGCATACCCGCCGAAAGAAACCGGAAGCATGTAATAGTCCGTTGGTGATAAGGTAACAACCGGATACATTTGAACGGAATGTAATATGTGGACAGCTAGTCGCCGACGGCCTTTATGGTTGTTATCCGGATAATGAACTCAATTATTTCTCCTTAATTAACTTTTTCGGATCAATAATGGGTAAAATAATATTTTCCAAGTGTGTTGAATGTAATCTAGCGTAGATTAATCCTCGCCCTGTAGAAAAGCATACAGCAATCAAATTAACGTATAGGTGGTTATCAACTTCTAGTTCACCATCTTTTTTGATTATGACCAATTCATCATAATTCTCAATGGAGATGTAGAAATTAATAGTTATTCGTGCCCCTATTGACGCATCTCTAACATTATCCTTTGATGGAATTATATGATACGTAATTGAAACTTTGGCGGCTTTAATCTCATTGTTAAAACCAATTTGTGCCTCCTGTTCTGTTTTAATTTCATATCCTTCAATATCAATTGAATTGATTCCTAGTGAATTTCGCAATTCAAACGACACTACATCGATTTTGCGAATTGACAATTTTTCGGGATTAAAGGACAAAATTAGCTTGCTTTATTGTATGTGAATTCTCGATCTAACCTCTTCTCTTCAAAGTGTGCAACACTCTTAAAAACTACTGTTTTAACAGGAACAAATTTGATTGATGAATACCTCTGTTTCGCCTTTATCGGTGTGATTAGAATATCTCGATTAAAAACAGCTTCTAATTTAGAAACAGTTTTTAATGTCATATTATGCAAGCCGGAAAGCCATTTGCTAATTTCAGACTCAGATTTTCCTAACTTCTTCGATAAATCTTTTTGTGTCCATCCTTCTTCCCTCATTAGGAAATTTATTTGATCCAAAATATCTAAAGATTTTTCCGCAAAAATCTTTGAATCTTTTGAAACCTTGTTCAATGCGTGTTCAAATACTTGACTTGCCATATCTATAAAATGATATCAGTACTTCCTTTATAATCAACTAATATATTCCCGTTAATTTCAATTGTGCCTTCTCTGAGTGCTTCTGAAATCCTCTTCGTAAATGCGAATGCTTCATAGAATTGAATCGAACATGTACTTTCTTGAGCTGTTGGTGCATCTTTCACTCCGCCATTGAATAACACTACTATTGAATTTGATAACCTCAAACAATACAATCTTAAATTCTCACCTTGAAAAGCCGCTCTGGCTTTTTCTTTATTGGGTAATGCTTGAAAATCATTTTCATTTCTATTAAAATAATAATCTTGTGCTCCTCGCTCACCTATTTGCGCTATTAATGAAAGAATATCGGATAAAAACTCCCCGTATTTATCCGAAGATTCAAACCTCTTAATAAACCTGTCAGTTTCACTGAACTCTATATCAGTAAACTGAACAGTATAAAATCTTACCTTATCAAAATTGTAAAATTCTGTGATCGCGAAGCTATTCACTTTTAAGTTAAGTACAAAACGTTAATTATGCAACAATGTTTGAAATGGAATTTTTTTCAATGAATCTGAATAAACCTAAGACAACAAGGAATTTAATCAATTTTTTGATACTTCACATAACTACAATAGCCAAGCCTTCGTTTCTACATACCCTGCATGAGCCAGACAGACGCAAATTTGTCGTTAGTGCCCGGCTATTGTCAATTTTCACATCACCGGATCACGCGTCACGCTTCTGCATTTTGCCGCTAAATTAAATTCGTCTGCCTCCTTGTTTTCCAGGCTCTTCTGTTCCTATTTTGTCCCAAAACCAATCTGATCGTATGAAAAAACAACTATTCTTTTTCGCACTGGGCCTGTTTTGCCTTTCGGCTGCTCAGGCACAAATTACCAAAGCTGCCGTGATTTCGGTCTTCGGCGACAAAAACCTGACGGATAATCCTCTGGACACCAAAATCTACGAATCCGTGTTCAAAGATTCGTCCTTCAACATCTCCCGTACAGTCAACGATTTCGACAAAGTCGTTTGGCAAATGATCGTGCCTGCCTTTGATTTCCCGTTTATGGCCAAAGAAGACGTCCTGTCCTCGCCTGCATACCAGGCTCTGGACACGCTGGTCGTTTTCAAAAAAGACCTGAACCCTGACAAAGAAAATAAAGGAACATTTTGGGAGTTTTTCAACCCCATCGTACCGGCCAACGGCTATGTATCCATTACGGCTTTTGGTGCATTGGGCACGGACAAGAAGGCCATCCAGCAGGCCTTTCAGGTATTTCCGGAGCTGGAAGCCGTCATGATCGCATATGTAGACTTCAACCTCTATGATGCAATGACGACCATGGGCGTGACGACCCAAAAAATAAATGCCTATGTCAACGTGAAGCTGTTCAATAGCCAGGGCGACCGCATCTTCAAGCTCCGCGAACGTGCGACTTCCCGAAAAGGGGCCGTGGCCGTAGGCGGACTGATGCTCGATACCGGCAAAATCATGGAATTGATCGATGATGCCTCAGCCCAGCTTTTTGCCGATATGGAAGCCAAAATCCCCAAGTCGATCGCCAAAATGACCAAAAAAATCAATAAAAACGCCGGCGAATCAGACAATTGACCGGTAGCTGCGGGCATCCTTCCATCCAATTACGTTTGGGTGCCCGCATGCCCTTCCCGCCTTTCAGCCACACACATCCCCCTCGCGGCGGGCCCAGCCTGCCATCGCACCATCCATTTCGGTCTGGGCCATCGCCTCATGGCCAAACCGCCTCCGGAAGACCCGGCTGGTTATGCACCGACAGCTTCCCTAATGGCCGTCACAAGTAAATCCAGTTGATCCAGACGGGTGTATAAGTGAGGCGTGACGCGTACCCCCTTTACGGCAACGGTATCGATACCTACGGTGAATATTTTGTATTTGTCCATAAAAAAGGCGGCCAGTTCGGCGGGGGTCATGCCCTTTACCGACACATTGGCCAGGGCACAGGACTGTTCGTCGGCCAGGGGTGTATTGATGGTTACACCGGGTATGTCCCTGACCTGGTTTACCCAGTAGTTCTTGAGGTAGCGGAGGCGCTCTTCCTTGCGCCGCGCACCTATGCTATTGTGAAATTCGATGGCCGAGGCAAGGGTGAGGTGGGTGCTGACGGGATGGGTGCCAATGTGCTCAAATTTGCGGATGTCGTCTTTGGGCAGGCCCGTATCACCAAAGAGGGGCCAGGTTTTGGCAATTTTTTCTTTTTTCATATACAGCATGCCGGCACCCAGGGGTGCGCACAGCCACTTGTGCAGGCTGGTGCCATAGTAATCGCAATCGAGTTCGGGGATTTTGTAGTCGAGGTGCGCAAAGGAATGTGCAGCATCTACGATCACGTCGATGCCCCGTTCGTGGGCCATGTCGGCGATTTCGCGTGCCGGAAGTATCTGACCGGTGAGGTTGATCAGGTGCGTGACCAGTATGACCTTGGTGCGGGGCGTGACGGCCTTCTCAAATGCCCGTACCACCTCCAGCTTGTTCTTTGGCCACAGGGGAATGTCAATGACGCGGGTCAGGATACCATTACGTTGGGCCCGCTGCTCAAAGGTTTCCAGCATGCTGCCATAGTCCTGATTGGTCATGATGGCTTCATCACCGGGCTGGAGATCCATGCCCAGGATGATGGTGTCCAGTGCTTCGGTGGTATTGCGGGTGATGACAATTTCTTCGTGGGATACCCCTGCCAACTGGGCCAGCTTTTTCTTAACGACAAGTTTTTCTTCCAGCTGGCGTTCGCGCATGTAATAGGAGGGTTGTTCATTGATCATCCGGATGTTGCGGATTTGTGCCTCCAGGACTTCCTGGGGTTGTGGACTAAAATAGCCGCTTTCGAGATTGATAAAGTGTGGGGACTGAACGTAGGCACGCTGTACATGGTACCAGAAATCCTCGTCCCGGGCGACCAGCCTGGGGTCTTGCCCGTCCACCTGCCTGAGTTTCTCATCAAGTGACCGTGCATGCAGCGGGTTGAAAATTGACAGGCCGGCCGTGGCAATGCCAAGGCTGCTTACCTGTTGTATAAATTTACGTCGGCTTTCCATGGTGTGTGGTTTTTCATTCAATATACACAGGATTGACACGTTGGTCAACTATTGGCTGACTGACTGCACGCAAATCGAAAAGTTACAGGCGAAAATGTCCGGCCATTGGGGTAAATTATGCGGGTTTTCACAAAATATTCCTTTTAGTTGCACAGGGAAAACACGTATTTTCCGATCACAATTTATGAATTGATTCCATATGAAGAAATTATTTACACTTACCCTGGTGCTATGTGCATTGACAGGGGCAGTCCTGGCCCAAAAAACCAAAGACAAAATCATTACGGCTATTGATGGGCAGACGGAAGATTATGGCGCAATTGCCCTGCAGATATGGGAGTGGGCCGAGGTGGGCTACCAGGAGGAGCAGAGTAGTGCCCTGCTTCGGGAAACACTCGCCAAGGAGGGCTTTCGTATCCAGTCGGGCGTAGCATCCATACCCACGGCTTTTGTGGCAGAATATGGATCTGGCCAGCCGGTCATTGCGATTTTGGCCGAGTTTGACGCCCTGCCGGGTGTATCCCAGCATGCTGTGCCTTCGCGTGATGCCATTGTAGCAGGCGGTCCGGGCCATGCGTGCGGCCACCACTTGTTTGGGACGGCGTCCGTGGCGGCAGGTATCGAAATCAAACGGTGGATGGAAAGCACCAAAAAGCAGGGTACGATCCGGGTTTATGGAACACCCGCTGAAGAAGGCGGCGGTGGCAAAGTATACATGGTGCGTGCCGGGCTGTTTGACGATGTGGATGCCGTCCTTCACTGGCACCCGTCCAGTACCAACGGTGCCAACCCTGGCTTTTCCCTGGCCAACAAATCGGCCAAATTCCGTTTCTATGGAGAAGCATCTCATGCGGCCGGTTCGCCTGAACGGGGCCGTTCGGCTCTCGATGGGGTAGAGGCCATGAACCACATGGTAAATATGCTGCGTGAGCATGTACCGCAGGAGACCCGCATCCACTATGTGATCACCAGTGGTGGGGAAGCCCCCAACGTGGTGCCTGCCTTTGCCGAGGTGTTTTACTATGTACGAAACCCGGAAGTTGCCAATGTAAAGGAGATTTTTGAGAAAGTAGTGAATGCCGCAAAAGGTGCCGCGCTTGGCACAAATACGGAAATGGACTATGAAATCATTCATGGCCTGTACAACCTCCTGCCTAACGAGACCCTGTCGGAACTGATGTACAAAAACCTGCAAAAAGTAGGAGGGGTAACCTACAGCGAAGCAGACAAAGCTTTTGCCGCACAAATATTAACCACCTATTCGGGCAACTACGACATGGCAGATGCGGGCAAAATTCAGCCCTATAGCAATCAGCCCAAACGTGCGGCCGGCTCGACCGATGTAGGCGATGTAAGCTGGATGGTACCCACGGCTGGAATGGGAGCCGCCACCTGGGTGCCGGGCACATCTGCCCATACCTGGCAGGCTGTAGCTGCCGGCGGAACGGACATTGGCATAAAAGGCATGATGGTGGCAGCCAAAACCCTTGCCCTCACGGCCATGGATATTTTTAATGACCCGGCCATTGCCGCCAAGGCCATAGCAGAGCTCGATAACCGCAAAGGGGACGAATTTGTGTACGAGGCCCTGATCGGTGACCGGGAGCCACCGTTGGATTACCGAAAATAGGGAATACATGACCTCCTGGTCATACCTGCGAACGGCCATTACCCTTTTGGGGAAACAATTTGCAGACCGGATATTGCCCAAGTTACGGCCTGCAAATTGTCCGTTTGTGATTCTATGTGCGCCCCGTACCGGCTCCACCTTGCTGCATACCTACCTCAACTCCCATCCGCGGATCAGGTCACTGGGGGAGGTATTGCGTGAGTCCGTTGCAGAAAAGGGACGGGCTGAGGCTGATTTTTTGAACCAAACGATCTTTCGATTGCGTCCGGCATGGTTTACGGCCGTGGGCATCAAGGTATTTTACGAATATGAAACGGATGAGCGCTTTTCACGGGTAATGGAGGAAATCATTCGGGACAAAAGGGTGAAGATCATACACCTGATCCGGCGGGAC
>JAOUOM010000133.1 GCA_029880385.1 Cyclobacteriaceae bacterium
GAACGGAATTTCATATTCGCCAAACATTACAACAGCCTTGATATCGAACCAGTCGATTTTTTCCTCAATGGTAATGTTGATCCGTGATTCACCAAGAAAATATTTTTTACCCCCGTTCGATTGCTGACGAATGATAAACCCGTTAGTCACCAGCTCAGTCTGGTTAATGTTGAGCCAGGCAAATGCCTTGGTTTCGTTGAGTGTCGCGCGTGAGTTGCGCAAGGGCAAGCCACGTGACTTGAGTTGATCAATGATCTCCAGTTCCTGGTGGGTTTTTCTCTTTATGCGATGGAAAATATATTCCCCGTCTTTTTTTTCGAGCGATACACTTACATCTTTGAGTTGGTCGGCCCTGAATTTATGCGAGCCATATTGATAACTGAGCTCGATCAATACTTTGGAGCCTGTCGGATCGTCATCTTTTTCTTCCTGAAACAAATCCATGGAGGGCTGACGTGCCTGTTTTACTTCAGAGATAGTAAGCGTAGGCTGAGGGTCATAGCTTTCGGTTTTAATGTCAAATCCCTGGGCATATACATCAAAGGTAGCGACTAAAGGGGCTATAAATTTTTCGTAGTAGGTTTCTTCAACGTTTTTGGGAATAAGGATAAATTTCTTTTTGAGAAAAGGCTTGAGTTTGGCCCCGGTAATTTCTTTGGTAAAAGTAAACAGTTCCCTGCCCACCATCATCCATGCGGGTTCGCTGGAAATAATGTAGCTTTCCTTGTCGCGAAAATCCAGTTTTTCGTCGCGGAGCTTAATGGTAGGAAAATAATGCGTGTTTTCTTCATTTTTCCGGAAGTGAAACAAGATGCTCGCTTTTTCTTCCAGCACCTTTATTTTCTTCCAGGCGGGTTCCCCATCCGAACCCATTTCATAGACTTTTTTACCGACGAGCAGCGGCATGATAACGGTCCGCCTTCGCTCAAGGTAGGTGTCGATTTCACGCTGGAGCAACTTGTCACCGGTATCTTTATCATAGGTTTTTAGAAAAAATTCATTCGGTTTAAGCTTCTTTTTCGAAAAATGATTCAGGATCACGTCTTGCTGCATGGAGTCCATTTTTTCGATCAGCAGGTAGTCATTTTCTACCAGACCCGAGGCAAATTCATGGGCGTTTTTTGCGGAAATATTCTGATGGGTAAAAGTCAGTTTACCCTTATCATTTAGCTGTACCACGAAGGATTCAAACAAAAACCCCAGGTATTCATGCTGGTAGAGTGAATAGATTAATTGAAAGGGCTGTTGTGGGTTTACATTCATGAATTAGCGGCAATCCGAAGCTTCGAAACTAATATAAAATAGCCAAACAAGGAGGGAAATCAGAGGTCCTTTAGCAAGATATTTTTGGCAGCAAGCCGGGCGGGCTGGATGGCGATCAGAACGGTAATCAGGATGATGGCAGCACAGGTCGCCAATACGTCCGTTCCTTCCACCCGTATGGGGTATGCATCCATGATAGTCGTTTGCATCCCCATCGAAATTATCCCAAACTCCTGTTGTAAAAAGCTGATGGCCAAACCCAGGAACAAACCGGTACCCGCCCCGGTTATGGCGATCATGGCACCTTCTTTCATAAAAATGTTTTGTATCAGTTTTTTGCTGGCACCCTGGGTAGCAAGTATGGCCATGTCTTTTTTCTTATCGATGGCAAGCATCGTGAGCACAAAGTAGATATTAATGGACGCAATGCCAATGATGAGTGTCAGCAGGATAAACACAAATAGTTTTTCAATTCGCAGGATTTTATATAGATCCTGATGTATTTCTTCACCCAGGAGTACCCGAAATTTGTCGCCCAACGCTGCCTGTATTTCGTTTCGGAGTTTTTCCCTGTCATATCCTTCGGTACAGGTGACTTCAAGTGACGATCGCTTTGATCCATAGTCAAGCAGCGAAAGTGCAAAGGACATGGGTACATAGATATAATTATCGTCGTAGTATTTTTCGATGGCAAATACAGCGGATGGCATAAGGTGCTGGACTTTGTACAAGCTGGTAGGATCGCTAATGCCGGGCTTTATGGTACGCGGATAGTAGACCTGTAGCGTGAAAAAATCATTCGAAGGTTGAATAGACAGGTCATATTGGATGCCACGGCCAATGATGGCATGCGAAATCCCTTCTGCGGTCAGTACAGGTTTGCCAGTGACAATTGATTGTTGCAGGCGGCCTTGTGCCAGGTAATTTTCGGATACGCCTTTCATGCGTACTACCCGTTGGGCGTTGTTATATTTTATCAATACATTGTCTTCCACTACTTCCGATATGTCGGCTGTACCGGGCAATGACACAAGGGCTTTTTGCATGTCGGCAGAGTAGTCAAATGATTTTCCCTCACTAGGAAAAATGGCAATTTCGGGATCAAAACTTTCGTAAAGCGAACGGAGCAATCCTTCCAGCCCGTTGAATACAGACAATACAATGATCAGTGACATGGTACTGATGCCCACCACCAGCATGGAAATGATGGAGATTACATTTATGAAATTCTTTTTTTTCCGACTGAAAAAATACTTGCGTGCTATGAAATAGGAGAGGTTCAAGGTCGTGCTATTCTTCTTCTTCGTCCGGTGCAGGTGGGATTACCAGACTGTTGATAATGCGGTCCATGTGGCTGGCATGTTCCTGGGTCGTGTCATGAAAGAATGCCAGTTCGGGGATTTTTCGTATTCGCTTTCCGATCAGGTTTCCCAGGTTTTTGCGGACTTCACTTTTTTTTGTATTCAGACTTTCCAACACTTTTTCGCCATCTGAGGCAGGAAATACACTGAAAAATATCTTGGCCAGGCTCAGGTCCACAGCTACCTCAACTTCCGTAATGGTGACAAAACTACTCCCAAAGAAATGCCGGGGATCTTTTTGAAAAACTTCATTGACATCCTTAAGTAGCTGTCGCGAAAACTTATGTTGTCTTTTTGATTCCATCAGCCAAAATTATCCATTATTTATTTGTTAATTTCGGCTTCCGGTTCAACAAACACATATTTTCTTGTTTCAGTTATTCAGAGTCAACGATCCTTACCGCCTTTTTTTAGTGTTGGTCATCCTGTTTGTGTTGCGATTGTCCTTATGGATTGCAGACATCCCACTTACCGGCATGGAGCTGAAATGGCTGGTGCTTGGTGAGCGCCTGGGGGATGGATTCCTTATGTATAAAGAGTCGTACGATTATACGGCACCATTTTCTGCAATGGTATATAAAATACTGGATATCATTACAGGCAAACGGGTGTTGGTTCATCAGTTTGTCGGAAGTGTTATTTTGTTTTTGAATGCTGTATTGTTCAATATATTGTTGTTGCGAAATAAAGCTTTTACTGAAAATAACTACCTGCCGGCACTGCTCTATGTGTTATTTGCCTGCGTCACTCCTGGTGCGATGGTACTTTCACCTCAACTGATGAGTAGTACGTTTATTTTATTGGCACTGAACAATGTCTTGCGGCGGGTTGACAATGAAGCCACGGATGAATTGTTCATTTATGCCGGGCTCTACATCGGCGTATCGGTGCTTTTCTATGCCCCCTCCATTGTATATTCTCTTTTGTTTTTAGTGGCATTGCTTGTTTTTAGCACAGCAATCGGGCGTAGGCTTGTTCTTTACCTGTTTGGCCTTTTGTTGCCCCTGATGATAGCGGCCTCCTATTATTATTGGGTTGGCTCATTCTCTTATTTTATAGATTCCTTTTGGATAAGAGGCTTGATTGGGAGTCGTACCTGGCACCTTTCGGTACCTGTTTTTTTCATCAGCTCAAGTTTGCCCATGTTTTGGTTTGTAGTCTCTTTACTACATACGGTCATTTTTGGTAGGTTTGGAAATTATGAAACCCGTATTATCCAAATATTTTTTCTGTTTGGGGTAGCCGTGTTTTTGTCGTTCTTACTGGATGTAGACTTTTCATCCACGCAGATGATCTTTTTTGTTCCGGTTTCGGCTTTTTTTACAACCCATTTTATTTTAAACCTCTCACACCGACTGTTGGGAAAAGTCTTGCCCTGGCTGATTACAATCCCGACCCTGCTGTTCCCGTTTGTGATTGGCAACTACCTTGATTATTCCAGCTTATATGTGAAGCCTGAACAGGTTGTGTGGGAAGGTGAGGATCAGTCTATTATGCTTATCGGATATCCGGTAGATGCATACCTGGGCCAATCCATTGCGGGCCCGTTTATTGATCCCGAGTTATCAGAATATGGGGACACATACCTTGATCTGTATGAAAAAGCAGCTGACATGTATACGAGTATCGATCGAAAGCGCCCCGATATGATCATGGACCAGGTGGGTATGATGGAAAAAATGTTCCATCGTTTTCCCTTACTGGAGCGTGAATACGAACAAGCCGGCCCGGGCAGATACGTCCGTATTAAGAGCAACTGATTTTATCAACACGTGTTTTGTGCCTGCCCCCTTCAAATTCTGTTGACAGGAAAATATCCGACATTTCGACTGTAAGATCAAATGGAATAAACCGTGCGGGAATGCACAAAACATTTGCATCGTTGTGTTGACGCGCCAGTGAAGCGAGATCCTGGTTCCAGCAAAGGGCAGCACGTATAGCCGCATGTTTGTTGGCAGTGATTGCAACGCCGTTACCGCTACCACAGATTAAAATACCAAAATCAGCCATTCCGGATTCCACCGCACGTGAGGCCGGATGTACAAAATCCGGATAATCCACGGAATCTGCCGAAAAGGGACCAAAATCCGTCACGTCATGCTGCATGGATTTGAGGTGTTCTATTAATTTTTCTTTGTATTCAAATCCGGCATGGTCACCAGCAATTGCTATTTTCATTTCTTCAGTATTTTATTTCATCCTTTACGAATCAATCCTCCTGACGGGTAGCCATTAATGCTTTGGCTTCTTTACGCTCAATCCTCCCGGCAATGAATATACCAATTTGATAGAGCCCAACCAGTGGCAGAGCAATCAGTATTTGACTGAAGGGATCGGGAGGAGTTAACATGGCCCCCAGTATCAGGATAACAATAATGGCATGTTTGCGGTAGAGTTTCAGTGTGTTTGACGAAATCAATCCTGCCTTGGTGGCGAAGTATACGACCACAGGCAATTGAAACAACAGGCCACACGCCAATACCAGTGCCGTCACCGTATTTACATAACTGACAAGATCAAATTCATTAAGAATGGAAGGATCTACCTGATAATTTGCCAGAAAATTGATGGAAATGGGGGTCACTAAAAAATAGCCAAATAGAATACCTGAAAGGAAAAGAAAACTCACGTATAAGGTGGCTCCTCTTGCCGCACTCCGCTCTTTTGAATACAGGCCGGGCTTCACAAATCGCCAGATTTCCCAAAACGCATAAGGAAAGGCACAGACAATCCCTAACACAAAGGACGTCGTAAGGTGCATGGTAAACTGACCCGTTACTTGCCTGTTTTGAATGATAAAGGGCAATTTGTCAATACAAAGTGCATCCGACTGGAGCAATTCCGATATTTGACAGAGCATCTGGTAGGTCCAGAAATCGGTTTTTGAAGGACCCAAAATGATCACCCCAAATACAATGTCAACGGCTAAAAAAGCAGCTATGGCAAATACTACAATGGCAGCTAGGGAACGGATGATGTGCCATCTCAATTCCTCGAGATGATCCAAAAAGGTCATCTCCTGCTCTTCGTCATCACCTGGTTGGTCTATTGGCATTTTCGTTTATTGAAATAATGGATACTGGCCCATCCAGTTGTGTACTTCTGCTTTGATGGACGTGTGCAGTGCAGTGTCATCCGGATGAGTGATTACCTGGTCGATCAGGTCAACGATACGCTCCATATCGTTTTCCTTTAGGCCCCTTGTAGTAACGGCTGCCGTTCCTACCCGAATACCGGAAGTAACAAACGGTGATTTATCATCGAAGGGAACCATGTTTTTATTAACAGTAATGTCAGCTTTTCCCAATGCTTCTTCGGCTGCTTTTCCGGTGATGTTTTTTGATCGCATGTCGATGAGCATGAGGTGGTTATCAGTTCCTTCGGAAATGATGTGATACCCCTTGTCCACCAGTGCTTTTGCCATTACCTGTGCATTTTTCTGAACCTGAAGGATGTATTGCATGTAGTCATCGCTCAGGGCTTCACCAAATGCAATGGCCT
>JAOUOM010000134.1 GCA_029880385.1 Cyclobacteriaceae bacterium
GGTAGAGACGTCCATTGGCCTGGATCGCATGTTTTTGGCTGTCATGTCGGCAGCCTATGACGAAGAAAAACTGGAAGACGGAAGCGAACGTGTGGTGCTGCGCATACCACCGGCACTGGCACCTGTGAAAGCTGCGATTTTGCCATTGATGAACAAAGACGGGCTGGGTGAAAAAGCGGAACAAATCTTTAATGAGCTGAAATTTGACTTCAATGTACAATACGATGCCAAAGATGCCATAGGCCGCAGGTACAGAAGACAGGATGCAGTGGGCACACCATTTTGTATTACCATCGACCACCAGACGCTCGAGGACGATACCGTGACGATCCGTGAACGGGATAGCATGGAGCAAAAAAGGGTGCCTACGGGAGAACTTTCGCGATTATTGGATCAGCAGGTGAACATCAAACACCTATTGAAAAAAATCTAGCACAATGGAGGCCGGTACGCTTTTATTTGTTTCGTTGATCGTACTGGCCTCATTCCTTACCTACCGGTACCGGGGCTATATGTGGCCTGCTCCGCTGACGAGGGAGGAGGAAGGCATTTTGGAAAAATATTTTTCTTTTTATCAGCATCTTCCCCCTGTTTCAAAGGGGATTTTCAAAAAACGCGTGGCCCGCTTTATTTGGGAAAAGAAGTTTGTCCCCCGTAACCTGTCTGCCGTATCCAATGAAATGAAAGTGTGCATATCGGCATCTGCCGTGCAGCTTACATTTGGACTCCCGGGCATTTACCTGCGGCATTTTCGTTATATTTTGGTTTATCCCGACAGTTACTATAGCCAGATCACACGCAAGTACCACAAGGGAGAAGTGAACCCGCGCAACCAGGCCATTGTGATATCGTGGAGGGCGTATGTGGAAGGCTATGCGATCGAAAATGGCCTAAACCTGGGACTCCATGAAATGGCTCATGCGCTGCATTTGGAAAACACCATCCGGAACGAAGAATTTGATTTTTTACCTCAGGATCAACTGGCGCAATGGGACAGCTATGCACAGGCCGAAATGGAGAAGATACAAACCGGCGCACAAACGTTTTTCAGGCCGTACGGAGCCGTTGATACGTTTGAGTTTTTTGCCGTTGCAGTGGAAAATTTCTTTGAAAGACCGGCCGAATTCAAGGCCTATCATGCCGGAATGTACCAGGCCATGTGTGGTATTCTGAACCAAAACCCACTATTATTAATGTAGTTTTGCACCATGCAGTGGAATCAACTTCTCTCAGCCAAGCGATTTGGGGAATCCTCTTCCCTCCCTTTGTCTCAAACCAGAAGCCGTTTTGAACAGGATTTTGACCGCATCATTTTTTCTCATCCTTTTCGCAAACTACAGGACAAGACACAGGTTTTCCCCATGCCCGATGATGATTTTGTCCATACACGCCTCACCCACAGCCTGGAAGTATCTAGTGTGGGACGATCGCTGGGAAAGGAAGTGGGGAAACAAATTATCGAGCGCAGACCCGAGCTGAAAAACGATGGCATCACCTATCATGATTTTGGTGCCATCGTAGCGGCAGCTTCATTGGCCCATGATGTGGGCAATCCGCCCTTTGGCCATTCCGGCGAATCGGGTATTTCGGCCTTCTTTTTACATTCGGCTTCCGGCAGGTTTTTTGAGGATAAAGTCTCCCCTGAAGAATGGGAAGACCTGATCCGTTTCGAAGGCAATGCACAGGGATTTCGAATACTCAATAGCGACCTGTATGGTGGGCTTAAGCTGACCATGAGTACCCTGGCCGCTTTTACCAAGTATCCGAGGAGCAGTTCGTCATTGATCGAACCAGGGCGTAAAAGTCAGAAGAAATATGGGTTTACCCAAAGTGAAGCCGGTTTGTTTCATGAACTTGCCGGAGCTACCGGCCTGGAATCTTTGGGGCCTAACGTCTGGTTACGGCACCCGCTGGCATTCCTGGTCGAGGCGGCTGACGATATTTGTTATCACATCATCGACCTGGAAGATGGTACGCGGCTGGGGCTTGTTTCCTTTGAGGAAACACGGGATTTGCTGGCAGGGGTGATCGGTGACCAGTACAATCAGGCCAAACTGGACAAGTTGCCGGACCTTAATGAAAAACTGGGAACGCTCCGGGCACTCAGTATCGGCAAACTCATTGGAGAGTGCGTGACGTGCTTTTTGGATGAAGAACCCGGCATGCTTTCGGGAAAATTTGATAAGGCACTGACAGAGATAGTACCATCGGCACCTGTATTAAATCAAATCATTGGGCTGTCGATAGGGAAGATATATCGTTCGCGCGAAGTATTGGAGCGGGAGGCCTCGGGCTTTGAGGTAATTGAAAAAGTTATGGACGGGTTTTGTCAATCGGTGTATTTTTATTGTTTCGAGCAAGACAAATCTTCTCCTCGCCATACGTCATTGGTGCGCCTGTTGCCCGTGTCATTGCAGGAAATCCTGCATCGCCCCGGGCTCACGGTATATGGGGCTTTGCAGGTAGTGACTGATTTTGTGTCGGGTCTTACCGATTCGTCGGCACTAAAGCTGTACAGGACGATATCCGGTTATCCGTTGCACTGAGTTTTGTTTTCGTCTTCCGACAGAAAAGTATCAGGCGGTTTGCCCGTTTTTACCAGGCTATGGAAGGCTTTTTATTAATATTAACCGAATAGTTTGACGAATGCGCACATACTCATTTCACGACTCAAATAAATCATTACCTTTGCGAACTGTTTGAAAATGTGGACAAGTTTCGCTCATAATATCCTAAGGTTTCGACTGTATCTGATTGTTCTGGTGGGGGTGGTTACTGCCTTTATGGGATATCAGGCACAGTTTGTCGAGTGGTCGTACAATCTGGCCAATATTGTACCGGAAAATGATCCGGAAATGGTCTATTTTAATGAATTTAAAAAGACATTTGGTGAGGATGGTAATATCCTCGCCCTGGGTATCCGTGACAGCTCTATTTACGAAGTAGAAAACTTCCAAAAATTAACCTATCTCTCAAACGAATTGGGCCGGCTCAACGGCATCAAAAACGTTCTGGGCCTCACCAATCTGCGGACGCTCACCAAAAACAGTGAAAAGGGGGCTTTTGAAGTTGTCTCAGTTTTTTCGGAAATGCCTGAAGAGCAGGAAGAACTGGATAGTTTGTTAGGGTTTATCAACAACCTTCAATTTTACAGTGGTCAGCTGGTAAATGAATCAAACGGGGCTACTTTGCTGCTGGTGACCATCGACAAGGAAGTCCTTAATTCCGAAAACCGGAATGAGTTGGTTTTTGATGTGGTACGTGCCGGTGAACAGTTTGAGGAGGTTACAGGTATAGATGTGCATTTTGCCGGACTGCCCTATGTACGGTCCACCAACATGGTCAAGATCAAGGCCGAGCTGAACAAATTCCTGATTTACTCCATCATCATAACGGGGATTATCTTATTCCTGTTTTTCCGGTCGGTCAAAGCTGTATTTTTCCCGCTTATCATCATCGGCGTGATTGTAGTATGGGTGATGGGCACCCTGTCATTGTTTGGTTTTGAAATTACCATATTGACCGGACTGATACCCTCCATCATTGTCGTCATAGGCATCCCGAATAGTGTCTATATGCTCAATAAATACCATCATGAGTATTCCAGGCATGGCGACAAGGAAAAGGCATTGAGCCGTATCATTCAGAAGATTGGGATCGTTACATTTATCACGAATTTTACAACAGCAGTTGGCTTTTTTGTATTGATCATCACCAAAATTTCGATTTTGGTCGAGTTTGGGATCATTGCAGGTATCAACATCATGGCGACATTTCTGGTCAGTATTATCCTGATACCGGCCTTCTATTCATATTTGAAGCCGCCATCCGTGCGCCATCTTCGCCATCTGGATTTTAAGATTCTGGGATGGCTGATCATGTCCATCGATCAGCTGATTCATCGTCACCGTACGCTTATTTTCCTTTTCACTTTTGTTGTCGGGGCAGTCTGCGCTTATGGTATTTTCAAAATCGAGGCAGTATCGTACATGGTCGATGATTTGCCAGACAATAGCCCGCTGAAAAAGGATCTGGCATTTTTTGAATCAAATTTTGCCGGTATTATGCCCCTGGAGGTTATCGTCGATACGGGAGCCAAACGCGGGGTGCAGAACCTGGGCAACCTGAAAAAAATCGATGAATTTGAAGAGTTCCTTGATTCCATCGCCTACATTTCCCAACCGGTATCGGTAGTGAGTTTTATAAAAGGTGCCCGACAGGCATTTTACAATCAAAACAAGGCGTTTTATGCATTGCCCAATTCACGGGACTCGGGCTTTATCCTGAAATACCTGAAGGAAAACGAGGATCAGCAAAACCTGGCCCAGTCATTTGTGGATAGTACGGGACAGAAAATCCGTATTTCCTTAAAAATTGCCGACATTGGTTCTTCCAAAATGGACTCCCTGGTCAATGGAATTATCCGGCCAAAAATCGATGAAATATTTGGGGGCTCAAAAATGGATATTGCCCTAACGGGTACTACCTTGATGTTCATCAAGGGAAATAAATTCCTGATCGAGAACCTGATCAGTTCGATGATCATGGCCTTCTTTGTTATTGCCATTATTATGGGTTTGCTATTCCGCAACCTGAAGATGATCATCATCTCGCTGATCCCCAACATTATACCATTGGTTATCACGGCCGGCATAATGGGCTTTACGGGCATCCCGCTCAAACCCAGCACAGCCCTGATTTTTAGTATTGCGTTTGGTATTTCGGTTGATTACAGCATCCACTTTTTGGCAAAGTACCGGCAGGAACTTTTTTCCAATAATTTTTTCGTGCCGATTGCCATCACCAATAGTTTGAAAGAAACAGGGGTTAGTATGATCTATACTTCGGTCATCCTGTTTTTTGGTTTTGTCATATTTGCCGCCTCAGAATTTGGAGGGACTGTGGCCCTCGGCAAGCTAACGTCCATTACGTTGCTGTTTGCCATGCTGACAAATGTGATTGTCCTGCCTGCTCTGCTGCTGCAATTTGATAGTGGCAAGCGTAATGTGAATTCACACCCGTTGATCGAACAATTTTCTGAAGAAGCAGACGATGAGGAGGAGGAAGCCAATGAACAGCCTTCTGATCCCCTCAATACATAACTCATATTTTCCTCATTATCCATGGCAAAGTATCCTGAATATAAGCAGATGAACTACCCGCAGGTGGGAAAGGACATACTGGCCTACTGGGAGCAGCACACTATTTTTGAAAAATCGGTTACCGGACGTAAAGGCAATCCTACTTTTACTTTTTACGAAGGGCCCCCTTCGGCCAATGGTACGCCTGGGATACATCATGTAATGGCCCGGACTGTTAAAGATATTTTTTGCCGGTACAAGACCCAAAAGGGATTTCAGGTAAAACGCAAGGGTGGATGGGACACTCATGGACTGCCCGTTGAGCTTCAGGTTGAAAAGGAGCTGGGCATCAAAAAAGATGACATTGGGGTGAAGATTTCCGTGGCCGAATACAATCAGAAATGTAAGGAAGCGGTCATGAAATTCAAAAATGAGTGGGACGAACTGACGCGCCAGATGGGCTACTGGGTAGACCTGGATGACCCCTATATCACCTTCGAGCGGCCATACATGGAGTCGCTTTGGTACCTGCTGAAAAGACTTTACGATAAAGGGCTTTTATACAAAGGCTATACTGTGCAGCCGTTTTCACCTGCTGCGGGAACGGGACTAAGCTCACATGAGCTAAACCAGCCGGGTACGTATAAAAATGTGAAAGACACGTCGATTGTGGCGCAGTTTAAGGTTCGAAAAGATGCACGATCATCGTTTTTATTCGAGCAGGAAGAGGAAGATGTCCGTATTTTGGCATGGACCACCACCCCCTGGACACTCCCATCCAATTGTGCCCTGGCAGTAGGGGAAAAAATCGATTATGTGAAGGTAAAAACCTTTAACCCCTATACATACAAGCCGGTTTCGGTCATTTTGGCCAGGGAACTGCTCGGGAAGTATTTCTCAGAAAAAGGGAAGGATATAAAGTTAGCGGACTATAAAGCGGGCGATAAACTCATACCTTTTCAGATAGGCGATACGTTCAAAGGCCGTGAATTGTGTGAAGTACGGTACGAGCAATTGATGCCGTATGTG
>JAOUOM010000135.1 GCA_029880385.1 Cyclobacteriaceae bacterium
CTGGCAACGGCACGATTTCCCCATTGCCATAGGTAGGGTATCCCAACAAAAAAGCCGATTTGGCACCCGATGACACCTTGCGGCTTTCGACCAGGTCATACGGGTTGCCGATGATGCGAATGTCCTTTTGTTGTACCAGAAAACCTCCGTCTGCCATGCGAAAAGCATTCAGGTTGACCTGATTGTACACCCCGTCCGGCGATACAAATACGGTTCCGGCCCCCTGGAGTTTAGTCCCGATTTTGGCCCAGTACTGATCATAGGAATATTTGTCTGCTATCTTTTGGCCGATGGCATTTTTAAAATAGGAATAATAACGCGTCTCCAACTGATTGCCGTTTTCCATTATCACCAGCTCGGGCCCGTTTTTTTGAATGATCAGGGCGGCATAGCGGTGCTCATCGGTGAGGCTGTTTTCAAAAAACGGGTATTGGATAATCTCCACCACGGCCTGTCCCGCCAACAGCGCATTGTTTACCTGGTGGAATGTCCTGTCTTTGGCTACAAAGGCACTGGCAAACTGCGACGATCGTTGCGAAAGCATCCGTTCTGATTCATTGGCAGCCCGCTCCAGTGAATCAATGTTCAGGTTTTGCTGCTCCACTTCTTCCCGCGAAAGGGAATAAAAGGAGGCCAGCATCCGCTTCTGATCCTGCCAGGTGGTATAGAGGGCTACCAGTGCCGCATCCGATCCCGACAAAATCGCATTTTTTATCCGGGTTGTACTGCTCAGGAGCAGCCCCTTGGTTGCCAGCCGGTAGTCGAGGGCTTTTGCCAGTAGCGAAGGGCTATTCTGTGAGAAAGCAAAATTGAAATAGGTAAAAAAGCGAGGCTTTAATTTTTCCCAATACTTGGTTTTTTCTGCTTCGCTCATCGGAGGGAAAAATTCATTGATAAAGGACAAACTATGATCCATCACCAGGTCAAACAGCTCGTCAGCTTTGTTTATTTCTCCCTTTTTCCAATAGACAATGGCCAGATCCTCGCGGGATTGTATCGTATGGGGATGGTTTTCGCCAAAAACAGATATCCGGGTAGCCAATGAGGTCGACAGCAAGGGCAGGGCCTCCTCGTACCTGCCTTCGAAACGGTACCAATTGCCCAGGTCTGACTGGGCAGAGGCTGTCAGCGGGTGGCTCACACCAAATTTCCCCTTGTATATCGCCAGGCTTTCGGCAAACAACTCCCCGGCCTCATCGCTACGGCCCGTACGCACATAGAGAGAAGCCAGATTGGTGAGCATGTGGGCATAATCCGGATCCGACTTCCGGTTTACCTTCATCCGGCTTACCTGTAGGTCCAACGCCTGTTTGTAGATCGCTTCTGCTTCTCCATACTTGCCGTTTTCCTGTAGCACAAGTGCCTTGTTTGTCAATAACTGAAGGTAGGTGGACGACTTGTCGCGCAATAATTCTTCACTTATTTCAAGACACCGGTCGAGCTGCCGGAGGGCTTCGTCGGAGCGGCCCATATACTGAAACAAAATCCCCAGATTGTTAAGTGCGATGGCAAAAGGAACCGAATTTTCCCCTTCCTTTTGCCGGATCAACCCAATGGCAGCCCGCATTTGTTTCTCTGCCTGGTTATAGTCAGCCTGGTTGAGCAACAACACGCCTTTGTTGTTAAATTCCGCCGCATATCCGCTGCTTTCTTTCCCCATCGATCGTTCCCAACCTTCCAGCGCGAGGGTCGTATGCTCGGCAGCCTTGTCGTAACGACCCATGTCGCTGTAAAGCAGACCCAGTGTCCCCAATGTTTTCAGGTAGACCGGATCTGTGTCATCATTCCCGATCGCATAAAGGCCCAGTGCGGCTTTGAGACTGGTCTCGGCAAGGAAATACCTGCGCGCGCTATAATTGATCCGGCCCAGTTCATACAGGTCGCGGGCTTGCTCGGCTATGGACTTATCCTCCTCGTCTTTTATGACAAAATGGGCAGTCTTCATCAGCGACTCCCCCTTTTGTTTATCGGCAAAAGGCTCGGTCTTGTCGAGAAAAGCAATGGCATACATGAAGCTGGTGGTGTCAAAAGATGCCCGTTTTTTATCGGCCTCCTCCACCAGCTTTTCTTTGGCCTCTTCCTGGCCTTCTTTCAGTAATTCCTGGGCTTTTTCCTTCAGTTTCTGGTTGATATTCCCAAACTGAGCCCGTAGAACAGGAGCAAAAAATACCGTTGACATGACTAAAAACAAAGCGATTCGTTTCATTGCGGTAAAAGTTGATTTATTCAATAAAAAAACGAAGAAGTCTCAAAACCGGTTTACTGGTGAAAGCTGACAGAAACAAATTTTAACACTTCAGGCAGGGCCGTCCTCCAGTACGTCCAGTTGTGCACCCCGTCCCGAACGCGAAATTCATGCGGTATTTTTTTGTCCAGCATCCGGGCATGCAGCTCCAGGTTTCCTTTTATCAAAAAATCATCATCCCCGCAATCGATATAAAACCGCACCTTGCGAAGGGCTTCCGGATCGCCATTTTCGACCAAAAACAACCCCGTATTATTTTTCAGGTGACTGGTAATCCGCTCTTCCCCAACCAGTCCCGGGCCATAGACAAAACCAAAAACACGTTCCCAACTCGCTTCGTCCTGCTCGATGATCTCATCTTTCGAAAACGCCTTTGCACTCAAAGGTGCGGCTGCCGCAAACATCTCCGGGTGCTTGAGTGCATAAATGAGTGTGCCATGCCCGCCCATCGACAGCCCCGCCACCGCACGGTAGCGCTTTTCGGCTCTCGCACGATAGGTTTTTTCGATAAAGGGAATAAACTCCTTAATAAAAAAGTCCTCATACTTTGTTTTACCATCATAGGAATTAATGTACCAGTCCACACCGCCATCGGGCATGGCGATGATCATCGGCGTTACCTCCGTACTGGCATTCATCTGATCGGCTATTTTCTGTACTTCACCAAATTGAGTCCAGCCCGTTTCATCATCGGTATAGCCATGCAGCAAATACAAAACCGGATAACTTCGGTTCGTCTGGTCATATCCTGCGGGCAGGTAAATGCTGTATTCCACTGTTTTGCCAAGAATTTTGCTTGGTACACTCAGGCTTTCTTTTACGGTTCCCGATTGGGCAAATGCCCCCAACAGGGGAAAAAAGAATAGGATGGCAATTGTTTTTCTCATTATTCTCTAGTTTTAGTGGATGAAGTTAAAGAATATTATGAATCCGGCTAAAGCATTTTCCACAAACCGTATGCCCAGCCTCCTCCTGCTTGGAATTTGGTTCGCACTAGTAGCCTGCCACCCATCGGACAGGGCCGGAAAGGATCAGAATACACCTGTTTATTCCTCACAAATCGACTCAGCACGTCTACTGGTGAAGGAGCTGATGCAGAAAAGCCATGTGCCGGGCATGGCCGTATCGGTAGCCGTTGGTGGCAAACTGATCTGGTCCGAAGGATTTGGCTTTGCCGATATGGAAAATCAGCTGCCTGTCGATCCTTCCCGTACACTTTTTCGCATCGGCAGTGTTTCCAAAACCCTCACTGCCACTGCGCTGGGCCTGCTCATGGATGATGGGAAAATAAATGTGGACACTACCCTACAGGTATATGTCCCGGAATTTCCCCAAAAAAAGTATCCCATTACCACCCGCCAGGTAGCCGGTCATATTGCCGGCATCCGCCATTACCGGGGCAACGAAATGATGAGCAGCCAATACTACCCCACCGTGCGCGAAGGTCTGGAAATTTTCCAGGACGATACACTGCTCTTTGAGCCCGGCACACAGTACAGTTATTCCAGCTATGGATGGAACCTCGTCAGTGCGGTAGTAGAAAATGTGGCTGGCGAACCCTTTCTTTCCTATATGGAATCACACGTATTTGCCCCGCTGGGCATGTCGCATACCCTTGCCGATAGAGCCGGTACCGACATCCCCGACCGTGCGCGGTTTTATGTAATCGAAAATGACGAGGCAAAACCCGCCCCCTATGTCGATAACAGCTATAAATGGGCCGGGGGTGGTTTTATTGCTACCTCCGAAGACCTGGTACAATTTGGCATCGCACACCTAAAGCCCGATTTTCTCACGTACGAAACCTACGAGGCACTCACGGCCACCCAATACCTGTCCGATCAAACTGCTACCGGCTATGGTATGGGCTGGTTTACCGGCACTGACGACCGTGGCTACCGGTACATCGGGCACAGTGGCGGGAGTGTCGGTGGCATCACCCAGTTTTGGGTCTACCCCCAACCGGGCATCGTAGTGGCCATGGTGTCCAATGGCAGCCCGCTGGCCTATGGAGATACAGACAACAAAATCGCCTGGCTTTTTATGCCATGACCGCCTGCCGGCAAATCACCTCCCCTGAATTTTGCCGGTTGTCACATCCTCATCGGCTTTTCCTGAAAAATCCAGTAGCTTGACAGCCCCGGTCGGTACCTGCCACACCCGGGAATGCCAACACAATACACACATATGTTTTCATCCAGATTTTTCAAAACCTACCTGCTGCCGGGGTTTATTTTTCAGTCCATTACCATCGGGGGTGGCTATGGAACGGGTCGTGAACTGGTCGAGTTTTTCCTGAAAGAAAGCCCGCTGGGCGGACTAATGGGCATGATACTGGCCATGGCCATCTGGAGTGTGGTGCTCGCCATCAGCTTTGAGCTGGCCCGTATGAGCCGTACCTACGACTATCGTTCGTTTATCCGCTCCCTGCTCGGCCCGGGCTGGCTGGCCTACGAGGCTGTATACCTCATCGGTCTTGTACTGGTCATCTCGGTCTTGGGGTCTGCCGCCGGCGAACTGGTCCGGTCCATGTTTGGGCTGGCTCCCATCTTCGGTATCGTCTGCATGATGCTATTGGTTGGTTTGCTGGCGTTTTTTGGCAGCACGCTTATCGAAAAAGTCTTATCCTTCTGGTCCATTGCGCTCTATCTGGTCTTTTTCTTCCTCATTTCTGCCAGCCTTTGGGTATTTGGGGATGATATCCTGACCAATATCCGCATCTACTCGACCCACTCCACGTGGGCCATGAGCGGCATCCGCTATGCTGCCTACAACATCGGCATACTACCTGCCATGATCTTTGTCGTTCGCCACCTCAACACCCGGCGTGAAGCACTTCTGTCAGGCACCCTGGCCGGGGCACTCACCATGATCCCCGGTTTCTTTGTATACTTCGCCATGACGGGCAGCTATCCCGCCATCCTCAATGAACCCGTTCCTACCGACTTCCTGGCCCTCAGGCTCGGCATTCCTGCCTTTACGGTTATCCTGAGGATTATCTTGTTTGGCACATTTATCGAAACCGGCGTAGGACTCATCCACGGGTTCAACGAACGCATTGCCGGAGTGTACCTCGAACGGCAAAAAACGATGCCACCGGCCTTGAGGGCAGGCATAGCACTGGTCGTACTGGCCATCTCGGTCTTCGTTGCAGATGCCATCGGCATTGTTGCCTTGATCGCACGGGGCTACGGAGCCCTCACCTGGGGCTATATGGCATGTTTTGTCCTGCCCGTACTTACCGTAGGTAGCTGGAAAATGTGGCAGAACAAGGCCGCCAAACGATAGGGGGAGCGATACCGGCTGGCCCTCCAGACACTGTACGCCCGTGCTCCCCGCCGGCCAGCGTACTGCCCACGCCCGGGGCTGGATACAATCGTTTTGTGCCCATAGGCCACGTGCCAAAACCACCTGTATGCGTATGTGACATCCCCCATGCAATTTTTCTTCCTGTTACTTGGAGATTTCATGAAAATCAGTCATTTTTGTTGTACATACAACCACGTAATGAAAGAACCCACATCCTTGCAGGAAAACCTGTTGTACCATCTAGGGGAGATCGGCAAAACCCTGCGCGATCAGGTCACAAAGGTGATACGCGAACATGGCTATGACCTGTCGCCCGAACAATTTACCATCCTGGTAATGCTCTGGTACCAAACCGAAATGCCGCAAGCTGAACTGATCCACAAACTCAACCGTGACAAAACAACAGTAAGCCGGGTTTTGGCCCGTATGATTAAAAACAAACTGATTACCCGCACATCGGACACCCCCGGCAAAAAGGAAAACATCATCCGGATCACCCCAAAAGGAAAAGCAATCCAGGAAACCCTCATTCAGAAGACCGGAACGATCTATG
>JAOUOM010000136.1 GCA_029880385.1 Cyclobacteriaceae bacterium
GGCACTTATGGATTCAGACATTCAAGTCTCCACTACTGAAAATCTTGGTTCTACATTTTATTTTGAAATTACCCTCCCAATTGGAAAGGGGGTGAGTCATCAGATTAAGAAGGAGGCCATTAAGGAGTTGTCTTCCGGATTGAGGGTTTTGGTAGCAGAGGACAATGAGGGAAATCGCGTGCTGATTGAAAGTCTATTTAAAAAATGGGAAATCCACCTGGTCTTTGCTTTCAATGGAGAGGAAGCCGTAGAAAAAATAGTGTCGCAGGATTTTGACATGGTCTTTATGGACTTGCAGATGCCTGTATTGGATGGTTACGAGGCAACCCGAAAAATCCGGGAAATTGAAGGGGAATATTTCAAAAAGGTTCCGATCATCGCACTTACAGCATCTGTTTTGTCAAATGTGCTTGAAAAAACTAAGGATGTTGGCATGAATGGCTATGTGCCAAAACCGTTTAATCCGGAAAACCTGAAAAAAACCATCGCTACGTATACAAGTGGCTCTTTTACGGTTGAAAAAAATGAGCAGGAAGAGGCACCGAATCCGTTTCCCTATATTTCAAGCCTGATCGGAGGGGACAAGGAGGCACTTCATGAAATTGTAAAAGCTTCATTAGAATCGATTGAAAAAGCAATACAGGGTCTGAAAAAGGGCATCGGGGATGAGGATATTGTCCAGATTAGGCAGGAATTGCATGTATTACGGCCAAATCTTCATAACTTGGAACTCAACAACCTGATCAGTAACCTACCGTCAATAACGGAATGGACGAAAGGGAATGGGCAAATATTAGGGGAACTGGCCGAAAGGGTTGAAAGTGAAATATCGTCAAACCGATTTAAAAAATATAGAATATGAGCAAATTCAAGTGCATCATCATCGAAGATGATCCTGCATTCCAGACCATTCTTAAGTCTTTGATTGGTAAAATTCCCGAATTGGAAATCCTGGATGTTTTCGATAATTCTGTGGATGCAGCATTATTCATCACCAGAAAAAAGCCCGATCTGTTGTTTTTGGATGTCGAAATAAATGGACTCAGTGGACTTGAAGTACTGGATACCCTGGAAATCAAACCAAAGACCATTGTGATTTCTTCTGACAAAAAATATCAGGATGAAGCTTCTGAAATGGAAGTGGATGCCTTTATGAGCAAGCCCATTCAGGGCTTTGATTACTTTAGGAAAAATGTATATGATGTTTTAGGAATCAATCCAGCTTAAACCAAACCAAGTTCAACCGCATTCCGAATCATTTCATTACTGTTTTCAACAGACATTTTCTTCATGATGTTTTGTCTGTGATTGTTTATCGTATGGGGGCTTAAAAACAATTTTTCTGCAATGTTTTTATTACTGTTACCACCGACAATTAGTGTCAGAATTTCAATTTCCCTTTCGGATAAGACACATTCGTTGTTTGGATAAATCTTGTAAAACAAATCCGTTTGTCCATTGGATGTTCGGTGGATAATCCGAGTAGATAAACAGGGTTTTTGAGGGGGCATAGTAAGAGGAGTCGTCCTCCCTGCAATCAATTGTGGCTGATTATTGCGGTCAATTTCCAGATATTGAATTTCATGTTGTGCCCAGTAATATTTCCCATCAGCACCAATGATCCGGCATGACATCTGTATCGTGAATTTGTAAATATCTTCACGCAGATGTCCTTCTCTTATTTTTATTACATCTTGTAAAAAACATTGCGAAAGGGTTTTTTGGTCATTCGGATGGAGTAACGCATATATACATTCAAAATCCGCATTCAAATAATCATTACCGGACCGACCAGTCATAAAAGTAAAGCCGTCACTCAGGTATTCAAAAGAAAAGTTACTTAGATTCAATATCCAGCTTGCTGCAAGACCAGACTCCCATTGCTGGGCTTTCCATTTGGTAATGTGATACTCGATTTTTTTTGATTCGACCGGCAATGCCATGGACTGGGATGCCAGAAAATCCGAAAGATTAATCATGAATAAGCGAGAAGATTGGTGTTTCTGTTTTACTGGAATAAATAGGCTTTCGAAAGTTTTGGTAACCCATAGAAGTATAAAATAAATTCAATTAATACTACAAATAGTCTTATAATCCAATTCCGATCGAAATGTACTTGAAACATGATTGAAGTCATACCCTGCCTGGTTTCTTTCCCTATACTTTTGCGTTGTCATGCATAAAGTCCTGTCTATTTTTGTTTTGATGAGCTTTTTTATCCATTTGTTTTACACATCTGGCTATCTGCTTGATTATTATGTGAACACGGATTTTTATCTTGAAAACTGTGAGAATAAGGATCGCCCTGAGCTTCATTGTGATGGTCAATGTGTGCTTGCTCAAAAAATGAAGGGTGCCTTGCCGGCTCCTGATGAGCATGCTGTGGTTTCCGTACCCCAAAACGTTGAATTTGTACAGCCTGTTTTTTGTTTCATCCCCGTTTCGGGTCCGCAATCGGTCGATCACATTTTTAGATGGGGGAGCATGTACGAATTTTTATTGGCAACCTCACTTTTTCGACCTCCTTCCATTGGTTAATAATACGACAGTCACTATTTATTAATCCGTTATTATTAATCATAATCTTATTTAATTTCGTATGAAATCATTACGTTGGGCCTATGCGCTAGTGGGAGTAGCCTGCCTGGGGGTTTCCTGTACAGAACAGGAAGCACCAAAGCCATTATTTGAAACAGAATTATCCGAAATCACATCTGCAACAGATGGAGCCACCACCATCACCCTGTATGCTGACGAACCTTTTTTCGTAGGGTTTAACCAGGTAACGGCAAAAATTGAAAATGCAAATGGGGAATTATTGAGTGGGGAAGCTTTGGTCACGCCTTTAATGGACATGATGACCATGCGCCATGCCTGTCCGATGGAATTCCCTAATGGATTTCAGTTTGTTGACGGGAGGTTCGAATTTAATGCGGTGTTTGTGATGCCTTCGGGAGATATGGGCAACTGGTCATTGACGTTTGCCGTGAATGGGGACACACTTGCCGTTCCGGTTACCGTTGTACAGCCCGCCAGAGCCCGCCTGGCCTCATTTGTGAGTACTCAGGATCAGACGAGTAAATATTTTGTAGCATTGATTGATCCCGGGGCTCCACAGGTAGGTGAAAATGTCATGGAAATAGGCGTATTCAAAAAGCAAACCATGATGGACTGGCCGGCTGTAGAAGACCTCACCATCGCCATGCAACCCTGGATGCCGTCCATGGACCATGGATCGCCTAACAATGTCGACCCTGTCCATCAGGCCGCCGGACATTATTTGGGCAAAGTAAATTTCACAATGACGGGAGAATGGCAACTCAGGTTGTCCATCAGTGAATCCGGTCTTTTGATCGGGGAACCTCTATTTGATATCATTTTGTAGATAGGTTGTTTATGAAACCGGGTTTTTTATTTTTCGGGTTCATGTGTTGTGCTTTTGGTTTAGCTGCCCAGCAGATAAGCTACGAAGCATGGCTGGATTCGGTCGAGCGTGAAAACTTTATTGCCAGGGAAATTTTGCTTGACGAGCTCCTCTTTCATCAAAAGGGAAGCGGCATTACGCCAGGTGCCAATGGCAGTCAGGCTTCACCTACCGACCAATTCCTTCATGGACTATCGGGGATGCACATGATGCGGCGGGGAAGTTTTGCCAATGAACCCGTCCTTCGTGGGCTAAATTCCGACCGATACATCATCAGTGTGGATGGGATGCGCATTTTTGGCGCATGCACGGATAAAATGGACCCGGTTTCTTCTTATATAGAGACCAATAATTTACGTTCGATGGATGTAGGGTTTGGGGCAGAAGACAGCAATCAGGGAATAAGTACCGGAGGCAATGTGAATTTCAAATTGAAAAAACCTGTATTCAATGCCGACCAGCCGGTTATGGCTTCGTTGGGGGGCAGGTTTTCATCTGTTTCAGGAGGGTTTGACCAATTAGCGGATATCAATTATAGCCAGGGGAAATTGGCTTTTCGCGCGAGTGGTGTACATCGTAAAGCCGGAAATTATAC
Source organism: Cyclobacteriaceae bacterium (assembly GCA_029880385.1). Classification (GTDB taxonomy): domain Bacteria; phylum Bacteroidota; class Bacteroidia; order Cytophagales; family Cyclobacteriaceae; genus JAOUOM01. The sequence continues at coordinate 4,020 of JAOUOM010000136.1, forward strand.
CGATGGAAACCGACAGGAAGTGCGGTTTTCACAATATGAAAAAGTAAACTATGCAGTTTCCCTGGCCTATCGTATCGGCAAGGACCAAATGCTAATGGTTGATTTTCTGGGCGATCATGCATGGGATGTGGGTTACCCGGCCTTGCCCATGGATGTGGCCTATGCAAAGGCAAACGTAGTGGGGCTTACCTACATATTGCCGGAATTTGGAAAGCTCACAAATTCGGAGGTCAAAGTGTATCACAATTTCATCGATCATGCCATGGACGATACCAGGCGTGATTCCGTAGCTATGCACATGGACATGCCCGGACAGACACGCACTTCAGGGGCATATTTGAGTGCTCAGATAGCTGCAGGTAAAGGATCAATCAGGATGAAAAGTGATGTGTTTACTAATTTTTCACATGCGGAAATGACCATGTATGCCAATGAGCCCGGAGGCGCACCCATGTACATGTTGACATGGCCGGATGTGCAGCGACAGGTAGGGGGAACCGGATTGGAATACACGCAGGAAGGTAAAAATGGTTCAGTGAGGGTGGGTATGAGAGGTGAGTATTCCGGCACTAAAATTAAAAGTGATGCAGGGGAACGACAGTTGAGTGTATTTGGCAAAACTGGATTGCAAAACCGGGCAAGGTGGCTGGGCAGTTTCCATGCTTCTTATGACAGGAAAGCATCTGAATCCAGTATTTTGATCTTCAAAGCAGCGTATGGTGAACGGCTGCCCAGTGTATCCGAACAGTTTGGTTATTACCTTTTCAACCGTATGGACGGCTATGACTACCTTGGGGATCCGGATTTAAAAAAAGAAAAAAACCTACACCTGGAGGCGGCATATCGCACAGATAACGGAGCAATTCGATGGAAGGGGGCCGCCTTTTTCTATTATTTCAACGACTACATCATGGGAAGATATCATCCCGAATGGCAGGCCATGACCCCTGGGGCACGGGGGATTAAGATGTATGAAAACACACCCACTGCGCTAATGACAGGTGGTGAAATGGACTTTGACATGGACCTTACTCAAAATGCCGTGCTCTTTGTTGCAGCAAAATACGTTTTTGGTCAAGATTACTCCGGCATGCCTTTGCCGCAAATGCCTCCGTTGAAACTAAATGTAGCATTGGATATGTCTATCGCGGGTATACAGGTGCTACCCGAGTGGGAAGGTGCTACTGCCCAACGAAGGATTAGCAGCAGGTTCAATGAACCCGTTACGCCATCTTATCAGGTCGTTAACATACGGCTGTCCCGAACGTTCCGGAAGGATCCCCTGCGCTATACATTTTCTACGGGTGTTGAAAATGTAACACAAACAGTCTATCGTGAACATATCGACATATCGGACATCTTGAGGCCAGGCCGAAATTTTTACCTGACAGTCAATATAAAATGGTAAATGCAGCTTTTGGGCAATCCGATTGGGGAGTGGATACTCCAGTCTCGTGAACCGGGTGCCAAAAAGGAAATACCCCGAAGGTTTTGCAACAGATTCCGCGAAAATTTTTACCTTCATACCCTTCATTCTTTTTGATTCAACCTCACGATGTGCCGATTTACGTTTTACCAGGGCCGCCCGATCAGAATCGGTTCCCTGATCACCGAACCCAAACATTCCCTGATCAACCAAAGCTATGATGCCCTCGAACGTGATGAGCCACTCAATGGCGATGGGTTTGGGTTGGCCTGGTACAATCATCAATTGTCCGATGAGCCCGCGCTGTTTAAGTCGGTTTCACCTGCCTGGAACAATACCAACCTCCTTGAATTAAGCAAGCTGATCGAAAGCCCATGCATTATGGCCCATGTGCGTGCTGCTACGCAGGGCTTGGGTGTGATGGAGGTAAACTGCCATCCGTTTAAATGGGGGAAATATGTATTTATGCATAATGGGGATATAGGTGGTTTTAGTGCCCTACGACGGCCCTTGCTCAATTCCTTGTCAGATGAAGCGTTTCGTCACCTCAGGGGATCTACGGATTCCGAACATTTTTTTTGCCTGCTAATGGATGAACTGATTCGCCTGAAGGAACTGGAACCTGCTGACAGGCTGGCCTCTGCCATGATGGGGGCCATT
>JAOUOM010000137.1 GCA_029880385.1 Cyclobacteriaceae bacterium
ACCGCGACAGGGCACTGGAACGGTATGCCATCGTCAACGAATTGCTGGAAAAGGAATTTGATTTTTCAGAAGACGAATATTTTGAAACCGATTATGAAAAAGCAACCTGGTCCGCAAACCGTGAGCAACTAAAGGACAGGTGGCGTCTGATCCTTAAAAGCCAGGCGATAAGCTACAAACTGGCAGGAAAAGAATGGCCTGCCATCCAGCAGGCACTGAAAGAAAGGTACAAACGGCAGACCAGGTCGATCTATCAGTATAATAGCGAGGATGTATTTCAGTCCTACATGAATGCCATTACGTCGGCCTATGATCCACATACGAGCTATTTTTCGCCTATCAGTTCACAGAACTTTCAAATTGAAATGAGCTTGTCGCTGGAAGGAATCGGTGCCCGCCTTTCACAGCAACTGGACTATACGGTGGTAGCGGATGTCGTGCCGGGGGGGCCTGCCTATAAAAGCAAAGTATTGCAGCCGGAAGATAAAATAATCGGTGTGGCGCAGGGTGATGAGGGCGAATTTATCGATGTGATCGGTTGGAGGCTGGATGATGTGGTCCAAAAAATACGAGGCCCCAAGGGGTCGGTTGTGCGATTGCAAATTCTCAAAAAGGGAGACTTAAATGCGTTGCCCGATACCTTGCGGCTGGTCCGGGAAAAAATAAAACTGGAAGATGAGGCAGCCCAGGCCGAGTTGATCCCTTTTACAATAGGGGAAACAACCTATAACCTCGGCGTTATTACCGTGCCCAGCTTCTATCTGAATTTTGAAGACCGTAGCCAGGGATTGGAAGACTATAAAAGCACAACGCGTGATGTAAAAACACTGATTGAAGACCTCAAAGGCCGTGGCATGGATGCATTGATGATTGATCTGAGGTTTAATGGTGGCGGATCTTTGCAGGAGGCAATCGATATGACGGGGTTGTTTATTCCCCGTGGCCCGGTGGTACAGGTCAAAAACGTGGATGGGTCGGTCGAATCGCTCTACGATGAAGATGGAAATACCGTGTTTTATGACGGACCGTTGATGGTACTGACCAACCGGTACAGTGCCTCTGCCTCCGAGATATTTTCCGGTGCCATACAGGATTATAACCGGGGTATGGTCGTGGGTGAAAACAGCTTTGGAAAGGGTACCGTCCAAAACCTGATTGACCTGGATCGCCCCGTACTCAGCTACATCACACGCCTGGCTTCCTACCGACAGGCATCAAACCGGGATGTTTCTGAGCTGATCGAATTACGTAACCAAATTCAGTCGGGAGAAGTAAAATTGGGACAGTTGAAACTGACCCTGGCAAAATTCTACCGCGCAACCGGTAGTAGTACTCAACGCGTAGGGGTAGTGCCGGATGTGATGTTCCCTACGCCATTTGACCATGATGCATTTGGCGAAAGCAGCCGTCCCAATGCTTTGCCATGGGACGAAATCCCATCAAGCAAGTTTGTCCGAACCAATCAGGTCACCGATCAATCCCGGGATCAGCTTTACAAAGTTTACTTGTCAGACCTGATGACGGACGAGCAGCTCAAAAAACTGACCGAGGAAATAGAGGAAGTGAAATCCGACCAGTTGAATACACGCATTTCACTCAATGTGGAAACACGACGTGCCGAAGAGGAGCAGGAACGCGCTTCTGCCAATGTAAAAACCGTGCTGCCTGAGGGCCTTACCACCGAAGCCTATTCTGAGAAACTGGCAGATGATGCGTACCTCAAAGAAGGCCTGCGTCTGTTGGCCGAACTTACCGGAAAAAAGGGCAAATAACGATTGGTAAATGAAAAGTAAACGGTTGCTTTTGGTCAGACGAAAGCAACCTTTTCGTTTTTATGCGGTCTTTATGCGCAAAAGCCCATCGTAATGAAAAATCAATCCCTCGTTTATTTACTGGCCCTGTTTGCCTTATCCCTGTCCACTACGTTATCGGCACAACATGTACTGGCCTCCCATACATTTGAAGCCGAAAACATTCGTGCAGTCACGCTACATGGCTCGTTTTGCCATGTGGTCATTTCCAGAGGACCCAAAATCTATTTCAATGGACGGATAGAAGGAAATGGCCGGGAAGGCGACCTGGAGATCGTATCCGATATCCAATCGGACCGTTTAACGATCAGCGTATTGAATCATCGGGGGATTGCTAACCGGATTACCTACGCCCAACTGAACCTGACGGTACCCGAAGACGTGGAGGTGGACATACGCACGACATCCGGCAATATCCAATCCACTGGTTTTAACGCACGGGATTATCGTTTTTCAGCGACAAGTGGCGATATCAGCCTGGCGCAGCTTACCGGACCGGTAGTGGCCGGGACAACATCGGGAAATATTAAATTATCAGATGTACGTGGTGAAATCAGCCTGTCAACGACCAGTGGTGAGCAGGAAGTCAGGAATGTGAATGGGTCACTCCAGGCAGTTTCTACCTCCGGAAATATCCGGATTGTTCGTTCAAATGGCCAGTTGATTGCTTCCTCCACCTCCGGAAATATTGAATTGCTACAATGGGAAGGTTCGTTGACCCTTAAAAGTACGTCAGGCAATATCACCGGAAATGGCCTGGTGCTGACAGGAAACATGGAATTCCGGGCTAGTTCGGGCAATGTAGACATGCAAGTGGAAAATGAAGTGGAAGGATTAAGTTTTGACCTCCGGGCTTCATCGGGCAGCCTGCGGGTGGGCAACCAGCAGGCCGAAAAAACATTATATATCAAACAGGGAAATTATTGGGTGCGGGGTGTGACATCCAGTGGGAATATCACGTTCCGTAACCGATGACTTCCTGTTATTCGTTGATCTGGTACAATAATTCCCGATTGGCAAAATCATAGAGGGTAAGCCGTCTCAGATCAAAATAGGCAGACCAAAAGGATCGAAGTGCCTGCACATAGCTTCGTTTGGCCAGATCCTTTTCATTAAGTGCGATGTTGAGGTTTGTGATATCTATTTTGCCTATTAAATAGCGGTTTTGAGCCACATTGTACCGGTTTTGGGCTACTTCATCGGATTTTTTCGAAATTTCAATTTGTTCACGCAACACATCCAACTGCCGAACCTGTGTGATAATTTCCATTTCAAAATTCTGTTCTTCCTGATCAATGATGTAGTTGGTCAACTGCTGGTTGGCCATGGCTGTGCGGATTCGCGCTTCATTTCTTCCCCAGGTGATCAGCGGCACATTGAGTGAAATGTTGAATACCTGCTGGTCTCTGGGATTTTGGTAGGTTTCTGCCAGTAAGGGGGCGGCGTTGTTATAACCGATGGCAGCCGATACGCTTGTCTGAAAACGCTGGCGTTTTGCTTCTTCTACCTGGCTTTGGGCTTCGATCCGGCGCCGTTCAAAGGCGATGAAATCGGCCCGATTTGCTTCGGCATATTGCAGGGCAATTTCCTCACTGACCAGAAAGACCGGTATTACTTCGGGAAGGATAAGGTCAAATTCGGTGGCATCGTTCAGCCCTATAAAGGTTCGTAGTGCAAGCCGGGATGTTTGGAGTGCCAACTGCGCCTGTGCTACATCTTGGCGGGAGCGTAGTAATTGCAGTTCCACCTGCAATAGTTTGTCTTCCGAGGTAGTGCCGATATTATAACGGCCTTCTTCGATGTGGTAGATGGTGTCATTATTGGCCAGGTTGAAGTTTGCAATCTGATAATTGACCTGTGCATCGAGGTAATCAAAAAAACGTTCGACGGCTATCCGGGAAACCAATTCCATTTCTTCAACATACGAACGTTTGGATTCTTCGTACCGGAGTGGTTCGGTCATTTTGTCCCATTTCAGGGAGTTGTAGGCAAAAATGGGTTGATCCAGTTGGATGTTGAACACAGTCGTATTCCACTGCTTCAGGTTTAGTCCCAGGTCATCAAACTGTCGAACCCTTGAATTGACCGAAATATTTCCTCCTGAAAACGCAATGGGCTGGTTTAGTCCAAGGTTCATAGAGGATGAATATTGCTGTCGGGGAATGAAATGGATGCTCCCGTCATCAAGTCGGTTGGGCAAATAATCTTTGTTGTACCCGGGAATGTCCCCGCTAATGGATAACTGTGGATTGTATTGGGCTTTGAAGAGCCGGTATTGCCAGTACCTGTTTTCTTTTCGGGTTTCAGCTTGCTTGGCCGATGGGGACTGTTCTTTGGCCCGCAGGATGATGTCTTCCAGGTTATAGATCAGCTGGGCATTGGCCATTCCAACCCAGGATACGAACAAAAGAAACAGGAGGGGTTTACTCATAGCGTAGGGAAGTTATGGGATCCTGGCTGGCGGCTTTTCGTGCGGGGGCTATACCAAAGATGAGCCCGATAGTAGCCGCTACACCAAATGAAATCAATATGGAGCTAAATGTGACAATGGTGGGGATGTCTGCAAATTTGCTAACCGAAAAAGCCATGACGATGCCTAGCAAAATACCAATAAAGCCTCCGGAAATACTGATCATGACTGCCTCGAACATAAACTGGTTGATGATATCGGATTTTTTGGCACCGAGTGAAAGACGTAGCCCTATTTCCTTGATCCGTTCAAGGACGGAAGCCAGCATGATGTTCATGATCCCAATGCCACCAACAATGAGGGAGATACCGGCAATAGCCCCCAGGACGTAATTAAAAATATCGTTGGTACGTTGTTGTTGCTTCAGGAGCAATTCCGGTATTTCAATTTCATAATCGACTACCTGGTAATGTTTTCGCTCCAGCATTCGGGAGACGATTTCTGCGGTCGGATTGAGCAAGGCGGTGTTTTCCACCTGGATCACCAGGCGATCCAGCTGATGATGGTTTTTGGAAGCTTCCTCGTTCGCTTCTTCGTCCGAGCTCCCTCCGATAATGATGACGTTACCCATGGATCCACGGTTCGATTTCTGGATCATCTCCTCTGTTAGCATGGCCCTGTTTCTGTAGCGTATCAGGATCGTTTTGAGGGGTGTGTATACGTCCATGTTATAATCGCGGATTCCAAGTTTGCTAATGCTGCTTTGACTGATGAGTCGTTCGTCCAGTACCCCAATTACCTTGAGCCAGTGCGGGCCGCATTTTATGTTCTTGCCAATGGGGTTTTCGGAGGGAAAAAATTTGGCTTTTATGGATTTGCCAATGATGCAGACTGGTTCACCGTTATCCAGCTGGGTTTCATTGAACATGGCCCCTTCCGACAGGTTGAAATTGAAAACATCAAAATAGGAGGGTTCCACGCCCACCAGTTTGGCCGATCGCCGGATGCCGTTTTTAATTATGTATGTTTCCAGCAGGATTTCAGGGCTTATCGTTTGGATGCCGGGTATAATTTCACTGATCGATTCCCGGTCGGCGAGGGTCAGTCCGGGCGAAAACTTCACTTTTTCTTTTTTGCCTTCCTGTGCCTGTTCTTCCAGGTTTTCTTCTTTTTGTTCGATAACAGGTTTGATCAGGATGTTGTTGACACCCACCAGTTTGATTTGATCCAGGATTTCCTGCTGGGCCCCGTTGCCGATGGCCAGCATGGCGATGACTGCCGCCACGCCAAAAATTATCCCCAGAGCCGTCAGGATAGACCGTACACGGTTGGCAATTACCGCCTCTATGGCGATCATCAGATTGGCAAGTAATCGTTCGTTCACAGCAGTAGGATGAATGTTTGAGTTAATGCATGCCGGATGGCATCCTTCTACGTACGTTTGGTTCTTCGTTTTCCTTTGGTACCTGTTCTTCTTTAGGGGGATTCCTTTTTCCCTCCATTTCGGTGAGAAGGTTTATGGGTTCTTCTTCCATATCAGCCACATTCGACAGGTATACCCGTTCTCCTGCATCCAGGCCGGCAAGAATCACCACATCGTTGGTATTGGCATCGCCGATCATTACTTCCTGTTTTATGGTTTTCATCCCATCTTTTTTATAAACAAATGTGATGGAGTCAGATTGGCTATGAAGGCATTCGAGTGGGAGGTAAAAAACATCATCCATGGTTTTGGTTATGATGCGGTTGCTGGTGGTCATGGCTGGCTTGAGAAGATCATCTGAACCAAACACTTCAATTTCCACTTCAAAGACTTTTGCATCTGCATTGGGTCGTTGTTCGCCTACATTGGCTACCTTGATCAC
>JAOUOM010000138.1 GCA_029880385.1 Cyclobacteriaceae bacterium
ACTGAGTAGGGAAATGTCCTGAAGAGTTTCAGACGTAGTTTTTCCATGACAAGGAAACCATTCCTTGTAGATTGAGTAAAATATCATGATCTAGTGAAGTTTGTGAAAAGAAAACCTATTCCATCATATATGGTTTCAGCAAAACTTTCTAAATCATGAAAAAAAAGAATATTTTCGGATGAACAGGAATAAACCCTGACTGATCAGTCCATATTTTTTTCAACAAAATGGATGACACTAACCTATTTGATTAATCCAGTATTTCAATGGAATAGTTACATGAAAATTCCCCCATATCCTCCAATACCACCAGACCCTCTTTATCAACTAGTTCCTGATTATGTTCAAATAAATCTGCCATACCAAACCATGGCTCAATACATACAAAAGGTGAATCTTTGCTTTTCGACCACAAACCAAGATACGGGAATCCTGAAAACTGAAAGGTTAGTATCCTTTCTTCGCCCTTCTGGATGCCAATCGATGATGACTTGAGCCCGGCCAATACCCATGCATCCTTTTCGAAAAGGTCGTCAGCTATCGGCAGAATCCGGGTGCTCTCCAATGCCACCTCAACCCCTCCCGTCCGCAAGCCATTTCTTATTTCATGCCTGGCAAAGGTTTCTTCTTTTTCAAAAACAAATTGATAATCGGATCGCTTTTCTCCCTCACGAAGGGGGCAGTTAAACGCAGGATGTGCTCCTATGGAAAAATACAGGGGATTATGATCCCGGTTTTTTACTTCGTACCTAATATGTACTTTATTCTTTTCCAGGGTATAGTTTATCAGTAGGCGAAATTGAAAGGGATAGGCCAAACGCGTACCCATCGTACTGTCCAGCTGGAAAGTGGCCGAGTAATCATCACGCATGATCATTTCAAACTCCATGTCCCGGGCAAACCCATGCTGCGAAAGGGAATATATCCTTCCCTCATACCTGTATTCATCGTTTTTTAGTTTCCCTACAATTGGAAAAAGTATCGGTGCATGACGCGCCCAATGATGCGGATCAGCCTGCCACAGGTATTCCAGTCCATTTGATTTATTGTATAAACTACTCATCTCAGCACCTTTCAGGTTGATGGAAAGTCGTATCGTATCGTTTTCAATTGTAATCATTATTTTTTCAGTTATATACTATAAAAATGAATCGGATGAACAGTTGCCCATTCAGGACTTAAAATTAGCCTCTGCAAACGGGAACATAATCGTAAAAATCAGGTTACTATCTATGAAAAGCTTTTCCATTGTAAAAGCAATGGTTTGTGCCATAATTTGATCCCGACACAAAAAACATGACCGGCCGATTCGTATTCTCTTTCCTTACGATGGTTTCATACGTCGCCATCGCCCAAAACAATGGAACATTTTCCGGACGGGTTACGGATGCCAAAACCGGCGATCCGATACCAGGCGTAACCATCCGACTAGAGGGAACGGAACGAGGTGCCATAAGTGACCTTCAAGGCTTTTACCTTATCACCGGTATTACGCCCAAAACCTATTCTCTTACTGCTACTTCAATCGGTTACAAAACCCGAACAGAATATAACGTCGTGATCCGATCAGGTGGTAATCCTGAATTAAACATAAAACTGGAAGAACAGATCAATGAACTGGCCGAAGTGACGGTCACGGTAAGTCCATTTGAAAAACTGGAAGAAACACCGCTATCCATCCAGCGGTTATCCCGTGAAGAAATTGCTACCTACCCGGGCGGCAACAATGACATTGCCAAAGTTGTGCAATCATTACCCGGAGTATCCGGGTCAATAGGTGGATTTAGAAACGATATAATCATCCGGGGGGGTGCCCCCAACGAAAACATCTATTTTCTTGATGGTATTGAAATCCCAACCATCAACCATTTTAGCACACAGGGCAGTGCCGGTGGCCCCGTTGGCCTGCTGAATGTTTCCTTTTTTGAAGGAGTTACGCTTTCTTCCTCCTCCTTTGGAGCGCAATATGACAATGTGCTGTCTGGTGTATTACAATTTGATCAGCGTAATGGAAATAGACGTGATTTTCAGTCCAACATACGTGTAGGAAGCAGTGAGGCTGCATTTACCCTGGAAGGCCCCCTTGCAAAAAAAGACCTGGCATATAGTAAAACATCTTTTATCCTTTCGGTGCGCCGATCATATCTTCAATTGCTGTTCAAAGCCATCGGTTTGCCTTTCCTGCCCGATTACTGGGACTATCAGTACAAATTTTCGCACCAGATCAATGAATACAATGAGGTGTTCCTTACCGGTGTTGGCTCTGTCGATGATATGTCGATCAATGTGCCCGAGGAATATGATGAAAACCAGCAGGCCATCCTTGACCAGATTCCGGTAATCAGCCAGTGGACGACCACTTCCGGTATCACCTGGAAAAAACGCTTTTCAAATAAGTCCGGATTCATGACTACAACCATTAGCACCAATATCCTAACCAATGATTTTAGTCAATATCAGGACAATGAAAACCAAACAGGACGTTTCCTTCGCAATAAATCATCGGAAAAAGAGACCAAATTCCGGTATTCCTTCACCCGTTTTTTTGGCTCATGGTCGCTCAATTGCGGTACTATGGCTCAACAGGCAACCTATTCGAATACTACCGAAAACCTAATCGTCAACTATCTTTACAACACAGAGACTTCCTTCTGGAAGTACGGTTTTTTTTCCCAGGTTTCGGGAAGGATTGCACGGGACAGGATCGGGCTTTCAGTCGGTTTTAGAAATGACGCCAATAGCTTTCTGCAATCAGGAGAAAATCTACTCAAAACGTTTAGCCCCAGAATGTCATTTTCCTATCGACTTGACGAACAGGGAAAGTGGACAATCCAAACATCCGCTGGTAGATATTTTAAACTTCCGCCATACACTATTCTAGGCTTCAAAGATCAAACAGGAAAATTTATCAACCAATCGTCCGGCTACATCCAAAGCGATCACCTGGCCGGCGGGTTGGAATTTCTTGTAACCCCCTCTGCCCGCCTATCCCTGGAGGCATTTTACAAAAAATACCGAAACTATCCCATTTCCCTGTCTGATTCTGTTTCCCTGGCCAATCTTGGGGGAGATTTTTCTGTATTGGGCAATGAGCCCGTTTCCAGTAGTGGACTTGGACGGACATATGGGCTTGAATTTTTATTCCAAAAAAAATTTACTACCCATTATTACTCAATCGTATCACTTACCCTATATCGAAGTGAGTTTTCAGGTTTGGATCCCAAATTCTACTTACCATCAGCATGGGATAGCGGCATGATACTGACCCTAACCGGAGGCTATAAGTTTGGTGAGAATTGGGAACTAAGTACACGTGTACGGTACATGGGCCGAACGCCCTACGCACCGGTTAACGAAACAGCGAGCTTGGCAACCTACCCTGCACTGATAAAAGATTATAACCGACTGGGAGAAACCTACCTTGATCCGTTTAATCAAACAGACCTTAGAATAGACAAAAAATGGAACATGAGAGGCTTTACGCTTGACATATTTGTTGACATACAAAATTTATTTGCCCAACAATTACCATCGCCGCCTTCCTACGGACTGAGAAGGGATGCAACGGGCCAGGTGACCGAGCCCAGGGAATTAGTTAAAATTTCATCTCCGTCAAATAGCCAAATCCTACCTTCACTCGGCTTGGTATTGGATTTTTAAATAGGCCTCGTTTACGCTGTTATCATTTCCCAGGATCGTCCAAATAGACCTTTTACCTGACAAAGGTCAATCCTTATGGATCATGTTTTATTTCAACACAAACCTATACTTTTCGACCAGACGTCCAACCTTTAAATCTACTGCCATGAAAATAAAAAACATCCTGGTACCGCTGGATTTTTCCCCCTGTTCCAAAAACGCCCTTAGACAAGCTGCCATTCTAGCCCACCTGTGGAATGCCCGGCTTCATTTGTTGCATGCCACACACATACCTTCCCCTCATATCTACATGGGTGAGCCTATACCGGAAATTGTTTATACCAATTATGAAAAAGAAATAAAGAACGTGCTTCAAAGCCTTGAACAAGATGTCCCATTATTGAAAAGTGTGGAATATGAAACCATGGAACTGGTATCTTCCCTTATAGAAGCTATCAACACGGCTATTTTTACCAAATCTATCGACCTGATTGTAATGGGGAGCAGGGGCTCACACAATATGATAGAAAAATTTCTTGGCAGCAACGCAACCGATGTAATCCGTTCGGTCAGCCTTCCAGTATTAATTGTCCCTTCTCACATCACTTCATTGTCGATAAATAAAATTGGGCTGGCACTTGAACCCGGTACGTTTCATGATACGGCAAAACTAGATTATGTGGCAAAACTAGCAGACCTTAATGATGCCAAAATAGAAGTTTTCTTTGTAGGTAAAAATGGTGAATTCGTAGACTTTAATCGAAGTGACTATAATGCCTATTTCGAAATTCATTTTAAGGGTTTGGAATACGAATATTTTTCCATCGAAAACAATCACACAGTAAACGGCATAATGAACTTCGCTAAGGAACATCAACTAGATTTATTGGTGATGATACCGCACAACCACAACCTGACTGAACGTGTCTTGAAGGGCAGCATTACGAAACAGGTAGCCGACAAAGTAAACATTCCGCTTCTTTCTATACATGATTAATGAAGTACACAAACTCAGGTTTCTTTTTCACTTTTATTGTATTTTATTGTGCTTTTTTTATAAATTGGTAAATCAAAACAACACAGTATTTTCCAGGCTCACATATCATATTTATGCCAGGAAATGACCTGCCACAACAACTATTATGAAAAAACAGGCTCCTATTCATCCGGAAGAATTTTCTTCAGTAACTAAAGCAATGCAAAAAGAGGAAACCGGAAGTTCCCCTATAGTAACCCTGGATTACGATCACGGTGTATTAAAATTAAAGGGACGATCCAATCCTGAAAACTCATTGAAATTTTACCGACAGATATTCGAAATGGTGGAAAGCTACTTACAACAACCACCCTCAAAATTAACAATTTTGATGCAATTGGATTATTTCAATAGTGGTTCAGAAAAATGTCTTTTTGATTTATTTAAGATCATCAAAAAAAACAAATCCAAGGATATGGATATTGTTGTTAAATGGTACGTTGATAATGATGACTCAGATATGAAAGAAAAAGGTGAGGATTTCCAATCCCTAATGGAATTTCCTTTTGAGTTTTTACCTTATGAGGTATCAAAAAATTAAATCCCAATACTCAGAAAAACTGCATCGTCAGTCTGGGCAGTTTCACCTCTCCAATCGAACCAGTGTTCCCCTATTGAATCGCCACCATATTTTCTAAAAAGCTGAATTACACCTTTGTGGTTTAGTTTTTTCATGTCATTTTTCCCAAACTGATCAGGCATTCCATCTGAATAAGCAAGAATATAATCACCTTTCTCAACTGAGATTAAAAACTCCTGCACCACGCTTTCATTCTCTTTTACCGACATTTTTTTCTTTACTTTAAAAAACTCTTCCTCTTCTCCACATACTTTCACCAATGGCAATCCGTTTGTAGAACAGGTCATTAATTTGCTCCCTTTTTTATATTTGATGACAGCTAACTCCGCATGAATGCCGTAAGATATTTTTCTTTCTGATTTATTCAGGTTTTCCAGGTCAGCGATCACATTATTCAATATTGACTGTGGGTAGGAAAATGATGACTTTACATACTGATTAATGAGTGTACTTATGGTCATGGTAGCGAGGGCTCCTTCCAGACTATGACCGGTACAGTCGCCCACTATTACAAAAATAGTATCATCAAATTCCTTAAACATATAGAAATCTCCCCCAATCATATCCTTTGGTCCATAAAACAAAGAATAATCCGAAAAGTATTTCTTGAGAATTTCAGGATCTGACAAAATTAAATCCTGGATTCGCTTTCCAGCTTCAATTTCAGCAGGCATTCCCCGCTTTTCTACTTTCTTATTTTCTTCAGAGTTTTTGCTTATTGAAGGTTCTTTATCACCAATTACATCCGATACCTTTGATGCCTCGTCAACAAAAATACCCTTCAGATAGAGGTTTATCATACCCGATACCTTCGAATTTGAACAAGCAAA
>JAOUOM010000139.1 GCA_029880385.1 Cyclobacteriaceae bacterium
TTATCATAAAAGCCAAAAAAATAACGGGAAGTAAGAGATGGAATGCCAGGCTCTTATTTTTTCTTCATAATAAAATAATCGCCACGAACCTCAATAGACGAATAGTGAAAAGGTATGCGAGTAAATCCTTTCATATCCAGTACACCCATGTCGCCATCGCGATTAACAATCAGCAGGCCATTTGGTGTTTCTTTGATGGAAGAATAATTGGGTGAAAGCAAAAGGGTACCCTTTCTATCCGTAGCCCCCATTTTCCCATTTGCCTCCATCACAAGGTACCCGCTCCCCATACGGTGGGTGATGTATTTATACCGTGGCGGCAATAGCTCCCGGCCGGTCTGATCGATCAGGCCAAAATGTCCATTCATTTTTATAATGGCAACTTGCTCATCAAACATGGTCACAGAATCATAAATGGGCTGTATCACCAGGTTTTCATACTTATCGATGTAGCCCCACTTTCCATTTAGCTGGATGGCCGCCAATGACTCCCGGAATGGCTGAGCCTGGTCATAGCGATTGGCAATCCTCAATTTTCCCTTTTCGTCAACAAAACCAAATTTGTCATCTTTTTTGATCAGGTAGTACCCTTCGGAATAACTGACAAACTGCTGTACCCGGTCACTTTTGGGCACCACACATATCCCATTCGAATCAAACAGTAGCTGATATCCGTCTTTCTTTGTCACAAAGTGCCTGCCCATTTGACTGATTGCCTCATATATGGGGTTGATGAGGATCGTTCCGGTAGTGTCCACTACACCCCGGAGGCTGTCGGACTCTATGATTTCCAGATAGGAATGGCGGGGTTCCAGCCGGTATGGGGTTTTCAAAACCCTGCTGCCATTCAGGCTATATAGTTCACTTCCTCCTGCGGCAATGCCGACGACCAGGTTATGTGAAAAATACATGCTGTCAAACATGGGTTTGATGTCCCATTCACCAAAAAGATCCATAAGGCCCCATTGCCCGATATACGTCACAAGCAAACGGTTGTGATGGGACGTGCCAATACCATCCAGTTTATGAGGGATGGCAAGCTCTCCCCTGAAATCAAGAAGCCCCCAATATCCATTTTTTTTGACCGGCACATAATTTGAAACGGCAGGTTGAACCGATTCAAAAGACTTTAAATTGATCTTCCTGCCAAAACGATTGTACACATCCCAGCGATCCTGCTGATTTCCATAAAAATACAATTCGTCAAAATAAATGGAGTCCTGATCTTCGATGAGGCGTTGGCCCGTTGACTTTACCAGCGACCATTTTTCCGTGATGAGGTCTTTGTAAATAAAATAGCCCGCCTTGGCCATTTTTAATTCGACAGGCATTTCCCCAAGCATTTTGCTACCATCAATCACAATTTCCTGGCTACCGTTGAGGTATGACAAAAAAAGATTCTTACTGAATGTAACAGAATCAGCCTCCAGAACCCTTGACGTATCCATGTCCAGTCCCCGGATTTCCCAGCTTGCAAACGGGAGTCCTTTCCAATCCGTATCGTATTGGATTTGTTTATAAACAGGAGGGAGCAGCATCCGTTTGCCATCCGCAGACAAGACTCCTTTTTTGCCTCCTTTCGATACCTCTATACCCTGATCCGTATACGTAAAATGATGAAAACGATCCGCCACGGTCTGTCCGCTATGATCAAAAAAAGCCCATTTTCCGGCCGCATCCTGAGAAGCAACAAGATTTTCCCCCACTTGCACGATTTGATGCCCTATGGCGGGTGAAACCAGGTGATAATCAGAATTTATGTACCCATGCAAAATCGCCCCTTTTTGGTATTCACTGACCTGATATCCTTTCCCCAGGGATTGGATGTCGAAATAGCTACAGGAAATAACCACTTTTCCAGCCTCACTTATCAAACCAAAAAACAGGTGATTAGAAAAACTGCCCCGGATGGCGGCTTTAATATGCGTGTCGTCAAATACGGATAACTGGTAAAAATCCGGATCCGTCAATCGCTTGTTTTTGGTGGAAATAACCCCCCATTTTCCATTTTCCTTGTATCCGACCAAGTCCCCTACCAGCCTGAATTCACCTACAGCCCAGCCTATACGGTCATAGACAGGGGGGATCACTTCCTGTCCATCGGGACCGGCCAACCCTTCCCTTCCTTCTTTTTGAATAACCACAAAGGAAGGGTTAGCGAAAAGTGTGACTGAAAAAATGGTAAGTAAAAACAGGAAAATCCAGCGGCGCATCAGCCAAATATAAAGGGAGAAAGGATAAGATCAGTTGACTTTTTCTGCTTCTTTTTCGAGGTTGAAAAGGTCGTTGAGCACTTCTACCAGTGTTTCGGCCTCACCCCGCTTACAGGCAGCCTTCAACTGGAGTACCGGAAGCTTGATAAACTTCTGAATGATACTCTTGGTTACTTTGTCCAATAGTTCGGCCTGTTGTTTGTCGGCTTTTTTCAGGTACCTGCCCAATTCTTCCTGGCGAATATCTTCCAGTGCCTGCTTTAGTTTTTTGATGGTGGGGGATACCTCCATTTCCTGTGTCCAGTCAAAAAATTCAACCAGTGATTGCTCCAGGATATTTTCCACATCAACTACTGATGCTTTTCGCCTTTCAAGTGTTGATTGTGTTTTTTCTTCTATTTGGTCAATATTATAAAGTAGCACGCCAGGAACGGTTTCGATTTCCGGGTCTATGCTCCTGGGCACGGACAGGTCGATAAACAGACGATGGGAATAGGATCCGGAAGACACGACACCCGTATCAATTAGCGGGTGTTTTACAGCTACCGAAGAAACGACTACATGGAATTGATCGAGGTGCAACAGGGCATCTTCCAATCCCAGGCAATTGAATTGATATTTATGAGCAAGTAATTCGGCTTTGGAAAGGGTGCGATTGGCAATGGTGACTTCTGCCTGGATATCTTCCAGGTTTCCGATTACATCTTCCCCTATTTCGCCTACGCCTACTACCAGAATTTTTGGGTTTTTGTAGTTTACAATAAACTGGTTGATCAAATCGACACTTGCATATGCCGTTGATGCGGCCCCGTCACGAAAGGCGGTTTCCTGTACTACCCGTTTGTTTGCATAAAATATGGAATGCATCAGACGATGGATAAACGGGCCTGCCATGTTTTCATCCGCGGCACACTGGTACGCCCTTTTGATCTGGTTCGAAATCTGAATATCTCCCAGTACTTTGGCATCCAATCCCAGCGAAACCCGAAACAAATGCCGGACGGCTTCCGATCCGGTACGCTGATGAAATGCCGCTTTTAAACCTTCTTTATTTTCCAGTCCTTTTTGGACAATCATCAAAGAGACAATCTGATCAAGTAAATCTGCCTCTGAATTATAGTATATTTCAGTCCGGTTACAGGTCGAAACGATGAGTGCTTCCTCCAGTCCCAAAACTTCTTTCAATTGAACAAGAAAACCCCTTACTTCCTCTTCGCTAAAAGAAAAATGCTCACGCAATTCAATCGCAGAAGTCTGGTGGGATAATCCGGCTACTTTAAAGTTTTGGTACATAGTTGAATAACTTAACAATAAGCAAAAATAGTTTCATTGTTTTTATATTGAAACTGATTAACATCATAAACGGGGAAAATGTTAAAAATTCATTGATGATCAAACGATTAAAGATATACATTATTAATCAATTTGGTTTCACCCGGTCTGAAGCCAACGGCGTACTTGTGTTGTCCCTAATCGTACTCGCCAGTTTCACAATCCCCATTTTATACGTCAAAAGTATAGTACAAAAGCAAAAAGAACCACCATTTGGTGAATCTTTGGCTAAATGGTACATTCAGGTCGATGAAACCGTAAAAACCGCTCCTGATCCGGCAGGGAAAAAACCGGTCTTTGGTCGCAAAAAATTTCATTTTGATCCAAACACCGCTTCGTTGGATGACCTGCGCCAACTGGGCTTTCCCGAATCCATCGGGCAACGGATCGTAAAATACCGGGAAGCCGGGGGTGTTTTTGTGGTAAAAAATGACCTGGGCAAAATTTATGCAATCAATCAGGAAATACTCAATGACCTATGGGAGTACATAGACCTTCCGGAAAAAACATCGAACAAGAATCCGTCAAATCATGGTGGATCAGAAAAGATACCCTATAAAAGACTCAATTTAAATCAGTTGGAACCCTCAGACATGGAGTTTATCAAAGGGATTGGCCCCGTTTTGTCACAACGTATTGTAAAATACCGCAATTTACTGGGTGGTTTTTATTCCTTTGATCAATTAAGCGAAGTATATCACTTTCCGGATTCGTTACTTTACCGGTTTGAAGCGTACTTTTACCTTGATACCCTGGATTTGGTACAGATACGGGTCAATGAAGACAGCCTGGACAGGCTTGCCGTGCACCCGTACCTCACCTACAACCAGGCAAGAGCAATGATCAACTACAGGCAACTGCATGGCCCCTATGAAAAGCCGGAAGATCTGATGGCCATACGGGTCATGGATGATTCCACGTTGACCAAGTTAATTCCATATCTAAATTTTACGAGCCACTAGTGCAACAATTACTCGAATCATATCTTCGCCGCCTAACCAATCTCTCGGGAAACAATCGTTCCCTGCTGTTGACACGTCTCGTTTCTGATCAATTAATCGACCTGAACGACCTGGATTTTGCGCTTGGACAGCCTGGTTTTGATATTATAAAAGGGCTTATTGGCAACCTGTCCTCCATTCCATTATGCGCCGAATCCGACCCAAGGGATAGTCAGGCCAACAAGGCTTCTTCCCGCCTGAAACGCCTCAACCGTATCGACCAGTTTATTTTTCAGGAACGCGGTGCCAGGGATCTCTATGTCGGATGGCCGTTTGTAAAAGGGAAATTTCTGGACGATACCCTCGTCAGATGCCCATTGCTTTTTTTCCCTGTAGAATTGATGCTGAAGGGCGGAAACTGGGTTTTGCAAAGGCGAAAGGATGTAAATGTCACCCTCAATAAATCATTTATCCTGGCCTATGCACACTTCAACAAGCAATCGTTAAATGAAGAACTGACAGAGTTGGTTTTGAACGATTTTGATAACGACAGTACGGTTTTCCGAACGCAACTCTATGAGTTATTAAAGGATCAGGGGCTTGCCATCCATTTCAATCAGGAAAATTTTATTGACAAACTCGCCCCCTTCAAAAACTATCGAAAGAAACAACTGGAAGATGCGGAAAAAACAGGTGCTCTTAAGCTTTTTCCTGAGGCCGTACTTGGTATTTTTCCGCAGGCCGGCTCATATCTCGTGCCGGATTACATTCACCTGCTGGAAAACTCCCCAGCCAATGACCTGGAAAGTTTTTTTATGTCCCGGTCTGTTTCTTCCCAAAATGAACCCGGTGACATACGGTTTTCAGATCGCGTACTTGAAGAAAATACCTATACTCCGTTTGAGCTGGATGCCTATCAGGAAAATGCGATTAAACGGATCAAAAACGGATATTCCATTACCATCCAGGGGCCTCCGGGCTCGGGTAAATCCCAGTTGATTGCCAACCTTATTTGTGATTACATCGCGCGTGGCAAAAATGTATTGTTGGTTTGTCAGAAAAAGGCGGCACTGGACGTAGTGTATGAGCGGCTAAAATCACGGGCATTACATGATTTTGTCGGGCGTGTACATGATTTTAAAAACGACCGGAAAAATATTTTTGAAAAAATCGAACAACAGGTTGGCCGAATGGACGAATACCGCAGGAAAAACAACAGCCTGGACACCATACAGCTGGAGCGGACATTCAACCAGGCCGGGAGGAAAATCGAAAAAATAAACGAGGAACTGGAAGAATATAAGTTTGCCCTTTTTGACGAGTCGGAATGTGGCAAATCCATCAAAGAACTTTACCGCATGGCCTCGGGCGATACGGGAAAGCTATACCTCAAGCAAACGTATACCTCCTTTACCTACGACAAGGTTCCCGTTTTTGAATCTACCCTGAGAAGCTTTTTGACCTATCAGCATGCATTTGGAAATAAAAACCATTTCTGGGCAGGTGAAAATTCCTTTGCCCACTATACTGCAGGTGACCTGCCGCGCATTAAGGAGGTCATCGATCAGGCCGTGAACGGATTTTCCC
>JAOUOM010000140.1 GCA_029880385.1 Cyclobacteriaceae bacterium
GCTGGTAATAGGAAAACATCTGGAAGGTACTGTTTTCGACATTTCGATCCAACTGGTTTGATTCGGCACCAATCTGCTTGTCAATACTCATCCGATGGATGGAAAAACCAAAATTCCAGGTAGGCACTATATTTTGCGTGAAGCCCATGTCGATCAGGGATCGTCCGTGTCCGCCCATGATTACCCTCAGGTCGATAAAAGGAGACTTGGTATCAAAATACTGAAAAGATTCCGGCTGTACCGTATACCGGTCATACGCCTGATAGCCCGTACGACGGCCGATCTGATCAGGTAAATCAACATATACCGGATACATGGCAGTGCCTATGTTACCCAAATCCTGATAAAGCCACTGCGTCCGGTCGAGGTTAGAAAAACCTTCGATCCCTTCCAGCAATGTATCAAGGGCTGTTTTTTTGTCCTGATTCATCTTCAGGTAGTCCTCAAGCACAATCGAAATCGTGGAAGGGCCATAGACCTGCTTGGTGCTGTCATCCAGTATCTGGGCATTCCCGGAAAACCATCCCAAAAACACGGCAACGTATGGTAGTATGTTATAACGCACAGGCAAAACTACAAAGCCGGGTAATTACGGTCATATACTTTTAGGGAGGATTCCATCAAATCAAGAAATTTTTCTTCCCCTTGCAAAAATACCACCTCTACGGGCAGGTAAAAACAAGGGTAGTTTTTCAATACCGGAAATTCGCTAAGCTTCACGGCATCCTTTTGTGTACATACCAACATGGCACCTTCCCGCTCCATCCATTGAACCATGCGTGAGACATCCCTTTCCCTGAATGGATGATGATCTGCAAACGACAAATGTTCAACTACCGTGTATTCACCTTGCAAAAACTCCAAAAACAAACGGTCATTTGCCAGAGCCGATACAGCCAGCACCTTTGTCCTTTCACTTTTCCCGCCATCAAAAAAAGGAACCAACTGTTGGTATTTCAGTCCTGCAAAACAGACCGGCATACCGGCATGCAATGCCTGGATTTTTTGCCTGATTTCCTGTTGTTGTTCATGGGTCATAGTTTGGGGACACTTGGTAACCACGACCACATCTGCACGGCTGACCCCCGACCTGTTTTCGCGTAACCTGCCCGACGGAAGCACAAAATCCGTATAAAACGGACGATCGAAGGTCGTAAGTAAAATCGAAAAGCCAGGCTGAACAGGCCGGTGCTGAAAGGCATCATCCAGAACAATTACCTCATTTTCCGGATAGGCACCCAGTATTTCCGGTATGGCCAGCACTCGCTCCTCTCCGACTGCCACCACGGCTTTCTTGCCAAATTGCTGAAAATATGCCAACGGCTCATCTCCCAGCGTGCGGGCAGTATCCTGCGCCGTAGCAAACCGAAAACCTGAGGTTTTCCGACCATAGCCCCTGCTCAAAACAGCCACATTTCGTTCCTGCTTCAGAAAATAACGGGTCAGGTATTCGACCATAGGTGTTTTTCCCGTACCCCCTGCACTGAGGTTGCCCACACTGATTACATTTGCATCAAATTCAAATGAAGGAAAAATGCCCCTGTCGTACCATTGATTGCGCCAGCGCGTAATCCAATCATATAGTATTGCAAAGGGAAAAAGGATAAATTGCCACCAAACCATAATTCTAAATGAAGGTCAAAGATATTACGAAAACCTTACAGCAGTGGGCACCTCTTTCCTTTCAGGAAGATTATGACAATTCAGGACTGCTTGTCGGATCGCCCGACCAGCCCGTGCAAAGCGTGCTCATCACCCTGGATGTGACCGAAGAAATCATGCATGAGGCCATTTCATCTCAAACCAATCTGATCATAGCACATCACCCGCTGATTTTTAAGGGTGTAAAAAAAATAAACAATAGCCACTGGGTGGATCGGTGCATCTACCTGGCTATCCGGCACGATATTGCCATTTACGCCATCCATACCAACCTTGACAATGTGGGATCGGGAGTCAACCATAAAATTGCCCAAATTCTCGGTTTGATTGATTTGAAAATCCTGAGTCCCAGGCAAAACACCCTTTCCAAACTGGTAACCTTTGTCCCAAAGGATCATGCAAAAAAGGTATTGGATGCCCTCTACCAGGCTGGTGCCGGAACGATCGGCAATTATGACCATTGCAGCTTTACGACAGACGGCACAGGTACTTTTCGGCCAAATGAAAAAGCCGATCCCTATCTGGGCCAGGCCCACGTTGACGAATCCGTAAACGAAAACAGGATAGAGATCCTTTTTCCAACCCATCTTCAAAACACGGTTATATCCTCACTTCATCAAAGCCACCCCTATGAGGAAGTAGCGTACTACCTTACCCCGCTGGCAAATGCACACCAGGAAGTTGGTTCCGGCATGACCGGACAACTCCCCACTCCGGTTGCAGCCAGTGAGTTCCTGCTGCATCTCAAGAAAAAAATGAACGTGTCGGTTATCCGGCATACCCGCTTATGCAGGCCAACCATTCAAAAAGTAGCCCTATGCGGTGGTTCCGGCAGTTTTCTATTGTCCAAAGCCATTGCGGCAGAGGCCGACATTTTCATTACAGGGGATTTTAAGTACCATGACTTCTTTGAGGCCGACAATCAGATCATAATAGCTGATATCGGACATTATGAAAGTGAAGCCTTTACAAAGGAATTGCTATATGATTTTTTAAGAGAAAAATTCGCTAATATTGCAGTTCGTTTATCAGAGGTAAACACAAATCCTATTATTTATCTATAGACCTACATGGAAAACACAGTAGCGAAGAAGCTGGAAGCGCTGGTAAAATTACAATCCATTGATTCTGAACTTGATGAACTGAAAAAAATCCGAGGAGCCCTCCCAGATGAAGTGATGGACCTGGAGGATGAATTGGCAGGCTATCAAACGAGGATTGATAAACAACATCAGGAACTCGAAGAAATCGAAGAAAATATCAACGCGAACAAAGCGGCAATCAAGGATGCAGAAAAGCTCATCAAGAAATACGGTGAGCAACAAATGAATGTCCGCAACAACCGTGAATATGATGCGATCACCAAAGAAATCGAACTTCAGGAACTGGAAATACAAATCCTGGAAAAGCGAATCAAAGAAGCCTATGTGCGGATAGAAGAAAAAAACGTTGCCATTGAGGGAACGAAAAATGTACTGGAAGAACGCAAAAAGGATTTGACAAGCAAAAAGGATGAACTCGAAAGTATTCTGAAAGAATCGGAAGAAGACGAAAGAAAACTGGAAAAGTCAAGAGAGTCTGCAAAGAAAAATGTAGAAGAACGCCTGTTGAAGTCCTATGATAAAATCAGGCTGAACATGCGAAACGGACTTGCCGTGGTTTCGGTAATGCGTGATGCATGCGGTGGTTGCTTTAACATCGTACCCCCTCAGAAACAAGCTGAAATACGGGAAAAAAAGAAAATTATGATTTGCGAACACTGCGGTAGGGTAATGGCCGACGTGGTGGATGAAATCGTATCAGAAGAGGTAACCAAACCAAAAAGAAGAACCAAACGAACGGCATAATGCCATTCGAAAATCATACAAAAAAGGCATCATTACTGATGCCTTTTTTATTTTACTTCAGTCTATCCCCCTACTTCTTTGGGTAAAAGCCCTTTCGCAGGCATATAAAATGACAATATGGGCATCCGGGTAGTCGAAAATCCGTAAAAAGATAAAAACGCACCACCCGACTTATCAGGATATTTTTATAACTTATTGACAAATTGTCAGCACTAGCCCCTTAAAAATGAAATTACCAGGTTTTGTATTCCTCACGTTCCTTGCATTTATATCCGTATGGGGTTTCAGAATGTATCAGGAAAGCCTGAAAGAAAGAAAAGAACACCCCACCATCAGTGATTATGCCACACGCCCGGATCAATTTCTGGAAAATGCTTATCGGGATCTCAAGAAACACTATTTCAAAACGGTGCTACACGACATTGACAAAGCCATTGAATCCATGCGGCTGATTGAAATGGACTTGGACAAAATCAGCGAAGATGCACTGGAATTGGCAATCAAAGATCTCGAAAATATAGAAATGGAAATCGAAAAAAACATTATCGATCAGGAACACATAAACCATGCGTTTACCAAGGCCATGAATTCCCTAGCCTACGCACAACTGAGGGTGTCCGAGACACTGGTAGAAAAGGGGGAGGAAGAACATGCCAAACAGGCATTGCAATTTGCCATCGAGCATCTGCAAAATGCCACCAAATTTTCCGATCTGTATGAACTGGAAATTGAAAAACACATTTACAACTCGATCGACTCACTCATCGAAAACAATATCCTGGACAAAGAGGCTCTCAATGCAACCGTGGATGCCCTTTTACTTGAAATGGACACCACCATATTGACAGGTGTTTCTTTAATCAAAACCAAGTAAACGCAGGGGCACTTGTTTATTTGGAAAATCACAGGCTTCTTTGCCATTATTTATTATCCGTCCAAACCAAATCATGAATACATACCAACTGTTTTTATCCATTCATTCCATCGTCCGGTGGATCGCGCTAATCCTATTGCTGGTGGTTTTTGTCAAATCAATCACAGGCTTATTGGCCAAGAATAATTACGGCAAACTCGACAACATACTTTCGGCCTCATCCCTTGGCTTCATTCACTTGCAAGTACTCATCGGACTGGTACTGTACCTCTTTTTAAGCCCTTCGACCGACCTGGCTTTTCAGGATTTCGGAAAGGCCATGAAAGATTCCCTTCTTAGGTTTTGGGCGGTCGAACACCTGATCATGATGCTACTGGCAGCCGTACTGATTCACGTAGGGCGTATCAAATCAAAAAAAGCAGCTTCGGATCGTTCCAGGTTCCGGCAACAGGCTATCTTCTATGGCCTGGGACTCCTGCTAATCCTGCTGGGGATTCCCTGGAACAGGTTTGGCATATAATGCTTATAATACACGTACTGTAAGGAGGCAGAAATGAAAGAAATTGAAAAAGTAAAGGAAACAGTAGCTTTTTTGACCAACAAAGGCATTGAATCGCCGAGTGTCGGGATCATTTTAGGCACGGGACTGGGTTCTCTGGCCGATCACATTGAAGTTATCTGCTCCCTTGACTACACGGACATTCCACATTTCCCGCTGGCCACAATTGAATTTCATCAGGGTAAATTGATTTACGGGACGCTTGAAGGCAAAAAAGTACTGGCCATGCAAGGCAGGTTTCATTATTACGAAGGATACAACCTCGCCCAGGTAGTTTTCCCGGTACGGGTGATGGCTTTGCTGGGTATCAGTCAACTGATCGTTTCCAATGCAGGTGGAAATTTGAATACGGATTGGAAAAAAGGCCAAATCATGCTCATCAATGACCACATCAACCTGCTGCCGGATAATCCCCTTCGCGGAAACGGAGCCGCAGATTTTGGCAACCTCTTTGTAGACATGGCCCAGCCCTACAATCCGTCATTAAACAATCAGTTAAGGGAAATAGCAAGGGAGCATGGCATCCGGCTAAATGAGGGGGTTTACACGGCTGTTTCAGGGCCCAATCTGGAAACCAGGGCTGAGTACAGGTATCTGAGGAGGATCGGTGCGGATGTAGTCGGTATGTCGACCGTACCCGAAGTGATAGCTGCAAACCAACTGAGTCTGCCGGTTTGTGCCCTTTCGGTACTCACGGATGATTGCGATCCGGACCATTTGGAACCCGTAAACATTGCCGATATACTACATACGGCAAAGAAAGCCGAAAAAGACCTGGTCGTACTGGTCTCGGAACTCGTCAAACGTATATAAAAAGGGGCTTGCAGCCCCTTTATTACTTATGCAGCTTTCGATTTTTCGATTTCCACTGCTACTGTTTTCACTGTTTTTATGATACGTGCCGCAATTTTATATGGATCACCATTCGAGGCAGGTCGTCGGTCTTCAAGCCATCCTTTCCATCCACTCTCTACCGTGGCTACAGGTATGCGAATGGAAGCCCCCCTGTCTGACACACCATAACTAAACGTGTCTATGGATTGCGTCTCATGCTTACCTGTCAAACGCAGGTGATTATCAGCACCGTACACATCAATATGTTCTTTCACCACAGGAGC
>JAOUOM010000141.1 GCA_029880385.1 Cyclobacteriaceae bacterium
CTTTATAAAGTGTACGGCCTTTTTCTGTAAGCAGGCCATAGACAAAATGATCGAAAAGCTGAATTTGCACGCGGGCAAAATCAAACGTTGAGGAAGGATATATGCTTTGATCGAAAATAAGCTGGACCTGTTCTACCCTGAACACCGCAAGGATGGCGGCATCCAGATTTTCACGGTAATAGCCCTGAGCTATCCCTTTTTTAATATTTTCCTCCACATTCCCTTTTATAAAGTTACTTTTAAACGCTACAAAAAGGCCCCAGGCCGTGCTATGAAATTTCTTAAGGTCGTACAGCGTTGTTGGGTTCATTTTGAGGATATTTTCACGCATACACCGGGCGATCTGGTGTAGTTCGTCAATTGCGTTTTCGGCCCTCAGGGCTATCTGGCTGTATTCTTCACGCTCTTCATCCAAATGCCAGCTGACTACTGCCGTTACCAGATGGTCTTTGTTTTCAAAATACTGGTAAAGGGTCTTTTTTGACATGCCCAGTTCGCGCGACACGTCATCCATCGTCACACTCCTGACCCCCAGCCGCATAAAGAGGGCTTCGGCGCCAATCAATATTTTCTCTTTAACTTCACTTTCCATTTGGTTGCAGACGAATTGAACAACAAAAGTAGGAAACTTTCGGGGCATTAAAAGTTTCCATGGTTCCCAAACGAATGATAACGTCAAAAGGTTTGAATATTTTTCGCTATTTTTTTTGAATTGTTTTTATGCAACCCATCGAACCCACCCGGTACATCACCCATAACGCCTATCAACTGGCCTATTACAAAATAGGGTCGGGGGGCCCGGTACTGGTATTATTTCATGGTTTTGGACAGGATCACCGTGCCTTTAATCGTTGGATTGAAGAGCTGTCACCACATTATACCGTCTATGCCCTGGATCTGTTTTATCACGGGAAAAGCTCCGGCCCGGATCACCCGCTGGACAAACTCACATGGGAGGGGGTCTTCGGGGCGTTCCTTTCAGCCGAACACATCGACAGATTCAGCCTGGCCGGATTCAGCCTTGGCGGACGGTTTGTCATTGCCACCCTCATGCCATTTCATCAAAAAATAGAGGCAACCTATCTGACAGCTCCTGATGGTTTTTTTGAATCGCCCTGGTACCAATTTGCCACATTTCCCATGGTCAGTCCACTTTATCATTACCTGATGAAGCATCCGACATTTTTTGACAAATGGCTTGCACTTGCCGAAAAAAGCAGGTTGGCCAGTCATGTGATGGTTCGGTTTGCCCGCCAGGAGCTAAGCAAAAAAGAAAACCGTATCCGTGCCTACCAAAGCTGGGTCTATTTCAAGCCCCTGAAATATCGTTTGTCTGAAATGAACAGGCAATTTTCCAAAATCCAGACACCGATCCATGTGGTGCTGGGTGACCGGGATCCCATCATACCGTACCACAAAGTGGCCTCCCTGCTCAGGGGGATGACACACGTCCATCTTCACCGTATCCGGGCTCGACACCATGAAATGATTGACGGTGCACTGCCGGTTTTCCGGCAAACAGAGAGGTTTTGTTAAATTTTTCCCTCCTGAATTCCCCCTGTGCCGATACAAAAAAATAATTACGGTTAAATTGATACCGGAAACCAACAAATTCCGTTTTTATCCAACCATAAATATAAATTCCACACGTTATGACTATCCGTTCCTTCCTGATTTCCCTGTCCCTTGTTCCTTTTTTCCTTGCTGCGCAGGTTAACCAGACCTTTCCTTATATGGAAGGGGAGAGCCTGACTCATTCGATCGTCAACCTGCCCAAAGACCTGGCTGGCAAATACAGTGTACTGGGACTTGCGTTTTCCAAAAAATCTGAAGACTACCTCAAATCCTGGTTTCAACCGGCCTATTCCCAATTTATCTATAAACCCGAAACGCCTTCCCTATTTTCCGGCAACTATGATGTGAATGTCTATTTTGTGCCCATGTTTACCGGAGCCAAACGGCCCGCGTATGAAAAAGTAATGGAAAATGTATCCAAAACAATCGACGAAAGGCTGCTCCCCTATGTCCTTTTCTATCAGGGAAGTATGAAGGAATACCGGGATGCGTTGGGCTTTGATGGCAAAGAAATTCCCTATTTTTATGTACTGGATCCGGCAGGCAAGATCATCTATACCACATCGGGTATGTATACGGATGAAAAAATGCAGGAAATCCTGGATGTCCTTGAGCCGGCATGGGGCAACTGACCGCCCGCATATTTTCATAAAAAGTGTTAAGAAAAGGCCTGAGACTGGAATAAAAGGGAAATATTGGATTTTTTTACATGATGAAAATCCACCTTCATATCGTCTTTTTACTGGGTACAGTGTTTCATGCGGGTGCCCAATCGGTCATGGAGGGGTTCATCCGCGATGAAAAAAACGTGCCCTTGCCATATGCACATGTACTTAACCTGACCGGGGGGCTGGGGAGTATTTCGGGTGACAATGGCTATTTTTCGATACGGGCATTGCCGGGGGATACGATCCGGATTTCTTTTATAGGTTATCAGACACTTCTTATTGTAGCAGAAAAGGAAATAATGGACAGAGAGGTATCGATATCCCTGAGCCCTGACTTCATCGAATTGCCATCGCTGTGGGTATTTGCAGACCCCAAATACAAAGTCCCGCTAAAATACCATGGCCAGTCCCTGTCAATGGAGGGGATTAAACAGGCATCGGAACAGGCAGCCCTTGCTCCCGGTGCTATACGGTGGATCAAAGCCAGCCCGGCACCAAACGAAATACCCGTGGCCGGGCCGGCCATGACGATCTACGGGCCATTCAGCTATTTTACCAAAGAAGAAAAAGAAAAACGAAAGGCAGAAGAAGCCTATTTCGAAACCCTTCAAACCATCACCTTTGCCAGGTTAATGGCACTAAAACAAACACGGGAACGGCTCATGGAAAATTTCGCTATCAACGACCATGAGCTGGACAGCCTCATCATATTAATGAACCGTGAAGTGCCGGGCATTCAGGAATTAAAAAAGCCGGATGCCATTCTTTCGAGCGTATCAGGCTTTTTGAAATCCAAGTTACAATGACCCGTTACAGGCTTTTGCCTGCTTCCCAAAAACCGTAAAGCCAGTTGCCGGGTGAATTTTTGTCATTACTTCTGAAAAATTCCTCCACCGCACTCAACATTTCCTCCCTGCTCAGCAGGTCGTCACTATTCAGATCAAGCATGGTATAGCTTTTGGCCGAATACCGGACCGGGATGCCGTAGGCCATAAAAAAATCAATGTATTCATCCAGTGAGATGGTGCCGTCCTTGTCTACATCAAAGCAATCGAAAATTTCTTCGGCCACATTTCGAATATAACTTTTGAAAAACTCATCTGTCCCATTCACTACATGTTCATCCATAAACTTCAGCCACTCAGCAATAGTTGCATGATTCGGGTCATGATAGTCCACGGCATTTCTAAATTCAGTCCATGAATGGTCAAACATGGAGATGTATTTGTCATAATTATCGGAACCTTCTTTAAAACCCCAAATCACACATAAGTTTTCTCCAATGGCAATAAAGTCATCTTTCTCAATGAACCCGTTATTATCAAAATCCAGCAGGTTGAAATAATGGGTTAGTTTGGCTACTTGTAATTCTGTCAGCATTTTCCAAATTTAATAATCAATGACCGGTAAAGCTAATTAATCCTGTTGACTAAATACCCGTTTGAGAAGTTCTGTGGCCCGGGCACCCGGATTATCGCGTATGTTTTTTTCTTCTTTCGCTATCATTACAAACAATCCGTCGACTGCCTTTTGGGTTGCATAATCATCCAGGTTTGGATTTACCTTTTCGACAAACGGGATCTTATTATAGGTATTAATCAAATCGCTATAATATTTGGTGGCACTTGTTTTTTCCAGGGCACGCTGGATCACGGGCTTAAACGATGCCTGCAACTGAGTCGATGTGTTTGAAATCAAATAGGCGGTGGCCGCATCATCTGCCCCTTTCAATATATTCCAGGCATCCTGTATGCTCATGGCTGTGATCGCATTCACAAAAATCGGTTTGGCTTCCTTGGCTGCTTCTTCTGCCCCATGATTTAGTGTCTCAACAAATTGATCCACCTGCTTGCCAAAACCCAGGTCACGGAGTTTTTGTTCCACCTTTTGTACTTCAGGCGGAAAGGGTATCCGGATGGCTGCATTTCCCAAATAACCATTGACTTGCGATACCGTTGCTACCCCCTTGCCTGTACCCTGCACCAACGCCTCTTTGAGACCTTTGACTACTTCCTCTGTACTTACTTTGTCTTCGCCCAGGTAGCCACCCAGGGTTTTTTGTGCTTGCTGGATTTGCTGTGCCGTACAACCGGTCATCAATACCGCCAACGTAAAGGCTTTTATTACTTTCTTCATCTATTTAGTTTTCGATTTTGACCTAAAGCTAGCCTATTATCCCATAATTTTAAAGCCAAAATGAGGCAGCCATGCGTACCTATGCAGAGATAATTACCATTGGAGACGAAATCCTCTATGGACAAACACTGGATACCAATTCACATTGGATCAGTGGGCAACTGGACGCAATCAACATCCATGTCCGTCAAAAAACCACGATTGGAGACGATAAAGATCAAATACTGGCTACACTTGCAGCCGCAGAAAAGCGTGCAGATGTCATCCTGATCACCGGAGGACTGGGACCAACACGCGACGACCTGACCAAGCCCCTGTTGGCACAATATTTTGGTGTGGGGTTGAAAACCAATGACGAAGCACTTACGGAAATAGCCCAATTATTTGCCACCGCCGGTAAGGAAATGACAGAGCTTAACCTCCAACAAGCTGATTTACCTGAAAATTGTATAAAAATCACCAATCAAATGGGGACGGCCCCGGGGATGTGGTTTGAGGAGCGAAACAAGGTATTTATTGCCATGCCGGGTGTACCATACGAAATGAAAGCCATGATGGAAGCGTCGATCCTTCCCCGGTTACAAAAGAAATTCAATACAGCCTCCATTTATCACCGGATCATCAAAACCATCGGTATACCCGAAAGTAAACTGGCACACCTGATCTCGGACTGGGAATCCGCACTACCCGCTCCCATCCGACTGGCCTATTTGCCAAGTCCCGGCCAGGTAAAACTACGGCTTACCTCCTCGGGCAACGACCCGGAAACCTTAAAATTGGCTATCCAAAAGGAAACGGAACGTCTGCTGCCTATAGCGGGCAAATACATCTATGGCTACGATGACGATGAAATTGAGGCCGTGATTGGCAAGCGCCTCCTTGCCCACAAGCACACCCTTGCCACTGCCGAAAGTTGTACCGGTGGCTACCTGTCTTCTCTGCTGACGCGGGTACCGGGCAGTTCAGCCTACTTCAAAGGTTCGGTAATTGCCTATTCAAATGAAATAAAACAAAATGAACTGGGCGTACCTGCTACCACGCTGGAGTCCTTTGGTGCCGTAAGCGAGCAGGTTGTAATCGCAATGGCCGAAGGCATACGCAAAAAATATGGTACGGATACCGCACTGGCTACAAGTGGCATCGCCGGACCGGGAGGGGGTACCGAAGAAAAACCAGTGGGGACTGTCTGGATCGCCTATTCCGATGCACACAGGACAGTCGCCCGTAAGCTGCAATTTTCTACAGACCGCCAGCTTAATATCACGCTTGGGGCATTGGCTGCATTAAATCTGTTTCGATTAAATTATTTAGGTGAATAACAAAATATTGTATCTTTGTTGAACCCAAAAATTCGAAGTAAACAAAATATTCTATGGCATTAATTGAAATGGTCATGCCCAAAATGGGTGAAAGCGTAATGGAAGGCACGATCCTGTCGTGGCTGAAGAATGTCGGGGATACCATCGAAGAAGATGAATCCATCCTTGAAGTAGCCACCGACAAGGTTGACACGGAAATCCCATCCACCAGTGCCGGCATACTCAAAGAAATCCTTGCCCAAACCGGTGATGTCGTACAGGTAGGCAAGGCCATCGCCATTATCGAAACCGAAGCCAGTCTCCCGGTTTCAACTGCTAAAACCCCGGTAGCCGAAAATGGACGT
>JAOUOM010000143.1 GCA_029880385.1 Cyclobacteriaceae bacterium
TATGGTCTGCAGCATATCCTCTATTTCTGCCGGACTGTAGCAAAAATCACCCGCTCTTGGACGTACCATTACGCGAACCGGTATAGTTACGCTGGATACCACCCGTTCTATGAGTTCAAATTCGGGCGTAAGTCCATCGAGTTCGAGATGAGCACATAGTTCCAGGCGGTTCGCTCCTGCTTTTTCGGCTGCCAGGCATTGGGCCATTGTTTCGACACACGCTTCTTTTATCATGATGCTATCGTTTCCACACCATTATCAAGTGTCACACGGATAGGGGTGATGTTTTTCCCAAATTTCTCCTGATAGGCCTGGTTGAGATCTGCCGTCAGGGTATCGATGTAGTCTTTTTTGACGAGGTTGAGTGTACACCCCCCAAAGCCTCCCCCTGTCATACGCGCTCCTGCCACCTGGGGCAATTCCCGGGTAAAATCGATCATGAAATCTATTTCGGGACAGGTGATTTCATAGGCTGTTTTCATTCCCTGGTGACCCTGGTAAAGGATGTCGCCCGCTTCATTCAGATTGTTTGCTGCCATGGTTTGGGCGAATTGGTTTACACGCCTGTTTTCTTCCACGATGTAAAGGCACCGTTTGAAAATAAGCGGGTCAAAGGAATTTTTGTGTGACTCAAGCATGTCCTGCGACACATCGCGGAGTGTCTGAATGGCAAATCCCTGTGACTGCAACCGAGCGACTCCCTGTTCACATTGTTCCCTTCTTACGTTATATTCCGAACTGGCGAGTGAATGGTGGACGTTAGAGTTGTATAAGACAAATTCGTGGGTGTCCAGTAAAACCGGAAAATAGGTATGGTCAAGGCTTCGGCAGTCCAGTACGAACGCATGGTCTTTCTTGCCCATCATGCTTGCAAACTGGTCCATAATGCCACATCGCACCCCTGCAAATTCATGTTCGGCCTTTTGCGATAACACAATCATTTCTTTTGGAGTAAGGCCCAGCCCAAAAAGTTCATTGAGTCCATGGCACACGGCATTTTCGAGTGCAGCCGACGAGGATAAGCCGGCCCCGATGGGGATATCACCACCAAAAATCATGGAAAACTCACCCAGTGGCAATCCCT
This sequence comes from Cyclobacteriaceae bacterium, assembly GCA_029880385.1. Lineage (GTDB taxonomy): Bacteria > Bacteroidota > Bacteroidia > Cytophagales > Cyclobacteriaceae > JAOUOM01. The sequence goes on from JAOUOM010000143.1 coordinate 1,085, forward strand.
TGTCCTTGAGTTGTGCCACTACGCCCAGTACATAATTTTTCCATCCTCCATCGGTGATGGGCACAAGGGTGTCTTTTACCGAAAATGTGTGATCGGCCTCCGCATCCAGGGCATAGATATAGGAATTTGTGTGTGATTTGGAAAAAACGGCATAGATAGATTTGTCAATGGCGGCCGGCATGACAAATCCATCGTTGTAGTCGGTGTGTTCACCAATGAGGTTGATCCTTCCGGGTGACTTTACCTGGACATTGCCGGGCAGGTTTAGTTTTTGTTTGTGGATCTGGTTTAGCTGATCCAGCAGGAGATGGTTCATGGTTTTGGTCTCGTTCGAAATAAATTCCCAGCCTCGAAGTTACGGGCAAACGCTGTTTTTCTCTTGTTTTTTATAAAATTGAACCCATTTTTTGATGGACACGGGCGAGTGCCAGCAAGGGGTTTTCCGTTTGTGTAGCTTTTCTTTACCAGATATAATTTATTGAATACCTTATGGCCAAAATCCAACTGTTTATAACCAAAAAACTGATTGACACATGTTAAAGCACCTATTGATTTTATTGATGTTAGCCATTATGACGACTACACATGCACAGGAAAAACAACTGCGGATCATTATGATCGGCGCTCACCCCGACGACTGTGACCAGGACGGAGGAGGAACCGCAGCCATTTTTGCGGCGATGGGCCATGCCGTAAAATTTATTTCCGTGACCAATGGAGATGCCGGGCACCAGACGATGGGCGGCGGGCAATTGGCCAAAATACGCGCTGCGGAAGCCATGGAAGCCGGAAAACGCTTCGGAGTGGAATATGAAGTACTTGATAACCATGATGGGGAGCTGGTTCCTTCGCTGGATGTCCGCAAGCAGATTATTCGAAAAATACGGGAATGGAATGCCGATGTAGTCATTGCCCCACGGCCAAATGATTATCACCCTGACCACCGGTATACCGGTATACTGGTGCAAGATGCAGCCTATATGGTAGGTGTGCCCAATGTGACGGCAGATACGCCTCCTTTAGCCAAAAATCCGGTATTCCTGTATTATCAGGATCGGTTTATGCGGCCAAACCCTTTTCGACCTGATATAGCTGTGGATATTTCTGCCGTATTCAAACAAAAGGTCAGGGCACTGGCAGCCCATGAATCACAGGTTTTTGACTGGCTTCCCTGGATTGGCGGCTATAGCGATGAAGTACCTGCGGGAGAGCAGGCGCGACTTGACTGGTTGGCCAAACGTACGGAAGTGCCTATTTCGCCCGAAGTACGCGCCTCTCTGGTAAAATGGTATGGGGAGAAAAAAGCCAAACAAGTGCAATATGCCGAGGCTTTTGAAATATGTGAATATGGCCGTCAGCCATCTGAAGCTGATATCCGGATGCTTTTCCCCATGTTAACGCAGTAACGATGACCCTTACGCGCACATGCTACCATCATTCAAACACCGGATACCGTCTATTTCCGGTGTTTGTTTTCGTTATGATTTTCCATTTCACTATGCAGGCACAAGGTATGAAACCATCGGATGAGTTGAGAATCCCAAAAAGAGAGGATTTTGAGGTGACGGGCAATGGGGATAATCCTGCCTGGAATGCTATTGACTGGGTGACGTTGCCACAGCGTAAAAACGAAGGCAAAACCTATGCAACGCAGGTAAAGGTCGCCTATTCCGCTACCGGCATTTATTTTTTGTTTGTCTGTGAAGATGAGGTGATCACGTCTACCCTGCGCGAGGATTTTGCAGATTTATACAATGAAGACGTGGTGGAAGTATTTTTCTGGACAGATGAAGGGGACTCCATCTATTTTGAATATGAACTGAGTCCTGCTAATTATGAATTGCCGATCATCGTGCCCAATATGGGAGGGACCTTTCTGGGCTGGCTTCCCTGGCATTATGAAGGGGAGCGAAAAACACGTCATGCTACGTCTATTGTCCGTGAAAAAGGAAAAGTAAAGGCCTGGAAGGCTGAGTTTTTTATCCCGTTTGCTTTACTGAAACCCCTGCGGAATGTGCCACCTGTCAGTGGAACGAGATGGCGGGCCAATATGTACCGGATCGATTATGATTCGGGAGTTTCGACCTGGACCTGGCAGCCCATTCAGAAAAATTTCCACGATTTTATGCTGTATGGCACGTTTGTGTTTGAGTGACAAAAGGTAAGGGGCCTTTCCGTCTATTTTCAGCCCCGGCAGCAGCGGCATCCTTTCCTTGGGGCTGGCCTGGGGGGGTGGAAAGATACAGCGGATGACGGGTAGCACTGGCTTTATATGGCCAGTCCCGATCGCTCCTGATCGGGAAGGATTCGGCATGCTTCTTTTGGTGTTTTTTGAACTCTTTGACCCGTTGCTCTCACCCTCCTGGCCGTTTGATTAGCTATTCGCCACAGGAACTACTAGTTTTGCGGTTTAATAAAGACGGCAAGTATATGATCTCCACGCAAAATATATCGCTCCAATATGGCAAACGGGTACTTTTTGACGAAGTAAACATCAAGTTTACAGCGGGCAACTGCTACGGTATTATCGGGGCAAACGGGGCTGGAAAATCCACCTTTCTTAAGATACTTTCAGGCGATGTACAGCCTAATTCCGGATCGGTACACATCGAACCTGGCAAACGTATGGCCGTACTCAAGCAAAACCACCATGAGTTTGACGAAATACCGGTGCTTGATACCGTGATCATGGGCCATAAGGAACTGTGGCGGGTAATGAAAGAAAAAGATGCCATTTATGCCAAACCGGATTTTTCGGAGGAGGACGGCCATGTGGCTTCTGAACTGGAAGGAAAATTTGCCGATATGGATGGCTGGAATGCCGAGTCGGATGCTGCCGCCCTGCTGAGCGGGCTGGGTATCGAAGAAGCGGATCATTACCGGCCACTTAAGGAGCTGAACGGAACACAAAAAGTGCGTGTGTTACTTGCCCAGTCGCTTTTTGGTAATCCTGATATCCTGATCCTGGACGAACCGACCAATGACCTGGACATCCACACCATTTCCTGGCTCGAAGATTACCTGCTCGAATTCAAAAATACGTTGATCGTCGTGTCTCACGACCGACACTTTCTCGATACTGTCTGTACACACGTCGCCGATATCGATTTCGGGGCTATTAAGCTTTTTACCGGCAACTATACGTTCTGGTATGAGTCCAGTCAGCTGGCACTGATGCAACGGGCATCGGCCAACAAAAAAGCCGAAGAAAAGAAAAAAGAACTACAGGAGTTTATTGCACGCTTTAGTGCCAATGCATCCAAGTCAAAACAGGCAACAAGCCGTAAAAAGCTTCTTGATAAAATCAACGTTGCCGACATCCAGCCTTCCAACCGGAAATACCCGGCCATCATCTTTACCCAAAACCGAATGGCCGGTGATCAGATACTCGAAACCCACGGACTGGGTTTGAAATCCGAAGACGGGGACTATTTGTTTAATAACCTCGATCTGTTTGTAAACCGGGGCGACAAAATAGCCGTGGTGAGTGATGATAACCTGGCCATCACCCGTTTTTTTCAGGTTCTTATGGGCGAACAGGAGGCCAGCAACGGAACTTTCCGTTTTGGACAGACCATTACGCCGGCGTTTCTGCCCAATGACAATTCGGCCTATTTCAATACAGATATGAACCTGATCGACTGGTTGCGACAGTACTCCGGCGATGGGGAAAAAGACGAAGTATACATCCGGGGTTTTCTGGGGAAAATGCTCTTTTCAGGACAGGAAACCCTCAAAAAATGCAATGTGCTGTCAGGGGGTGAAAAGGTGCGCTGCATGATTTCGCGCATGATGCTGCAAGGTGCCAACCTCCTCATCCTCGACGAACCTACCAACCACCTCGATCTGGAATCCATTACGGCCTTCAACAATTCGTTGGCCGAATTCCCCGGCACGGTGCTCTTTACCTCACACGACCATACCTTCACACAAACCATCGCCAACCGTATCCTGGAGCTTCGCCCTGACGGATACCTGGATACCCTGGGTACGTACGATGAGTACCTGGCCAAAAAAGAAGGAAATTAAGCACGAAAAAGCTGACAAACGGGGCGTATCAATCGCTCCGTTTTTTTTTGTAAGTAGGAGCGAAACCGGCTGGCCCCTGGCGTCCTGGCTACCCGTCATCCGCTGTATCTTTCCTTTCCGGCCCCCAGGCCAGCCTCAAGGAAAGGATGCCGCTGCTGCCGGGGCTGGTATGGAGCGGCTGAGCAGTTTACAGACAGCTATGGGGTGTGCCATTACACGGAAGACACGTATACGTAAGGCGGTTATAGCGTATTCTGGTAAGCGGATAGCTACGGACAGTGGGGGGAATTGTTAGCGAAGCGCTTGTTGTCAGCCATATAGGGGGATAGTAACGCAAGAATATTTTCGGTAGCCCCGGGAATGAATGACGGGTAGGGGACAAGCGCAAGTGGGATGAAAAATATAGTTTGCTACCGATACCAAATGGACACAGACCGTCACACGGACGATCTGTGTCTGTTTTTTGGATTCCTCTTCACCTGCCATCGCGACAGGGAGGAGTCTGTTTACTTACCATCCAGCAGGTCAGCTGCTTCCTTAATGTTTTCTTTCAGCGTATCCGCTATGTCCTTATTTCCATCCTCATCGTTTGGATTGATTTCAATCAAACCGTCCAGGTCGCCATCCTTTGCGAGGGACAAGTCAATTATATAACGTGAGGTAAGGAATTGATCAATGGTAAAGTTGACCACCAGGTCCACTACGTTATCATTTACGGTTACGCCTCCTGCGTTTTTTCTTAAATCAAGATTCTCACTCGTGTCATGCCACATTTCAAACGGAACGCCATCGATGGTTCCCTTTACGAAAATGGATCTGTCGTATAAGGGATGCGCTACATCCACCGTACGGTCTTTGTGAAACTTAAAGCGAAGTTCCTGGTAAGTCCCGTTCGGGATGACGGCAGATCCGATCGATTGCGACAG
>JAOUOM010000142.1 GCA_029880385.1 Cyclobacteriaceae bacterium
TGTTTTTCAAAAAAATAATATCCGCATCGACTTCATTTAAGTTTGCCAACAAAGCCCCATGACCGGCAGGCCTAAACAGGAGCGAGCCATCCGGGTGCCGGTATGGCTCATTGGACAAATCGACCGCAATCGTATCGGTAGACGGTTTTTGTTCGCTATAAGTCACATGCAGGCTTATGCCGTATTTTGCTTCAAATTTTCCGGCCACGGTGGCCACATGTGCTTCAAAATTATCCCTGTGCTCGGGTGAAACCGTAAAATGGATATTTACTTCCCCCGAACCGGACCGGGCATACTGACAGCCTTCTTCCATGTGTTCCTGCACCGGTGTACGAACCGTCCCGTCAGCATACCGATGAAAGGAAATCAGGCCCTTTGGCAGGCTTCCGTAGCCTAGCCCACTCTCATCAAGAAGGCACTCGACAATGGCCTTGTAGTCCCGTTTGAGATGGGCTTCGGGCAAGGTGATGCCATTTGTTTTAAATTTTTCTGCCAATTCAGGATAAAAGGCAAAAAACTCCAGGCGTTTAAAAAAATCATAGACTGATCCTTCGTTTTGATTGGCGATCAAATGAGCATACGCCTGCGGGGAGCCGTCATACGCTTGCCGAAAGGAATAAAGATCCTTAAACATACGGGTAGCCGCACCCGAAGCGGGAACAAACTTTACGATCTTCTTTTGCGATGAAAAGGCATCATAATCGCGGATAGAATTTTTTACCTCATCCATCGACAATCGACGAATACCCGTCGTGGGGAGGGCTGCTTCCACCAGTTCACTCGGTGAAAATCCATTTTTGAAATTTTCAATTTGCTGATAAAGGGTTTCTTCGACAAGCCCATGAGCCGTGATTTGGGTTTTGTCCGTTTCTGAAAACATGTCTACGGTCGTTTTTATTTGGAAAAATTACATCGATACTTCCAAATTTATCAAAATAACCGGGTGCACCATCCAATCCATGTTCCTATTTCGATTTTAGTGATTAATTTGTTCGTGTTTAGTAAGATTTATACCGCTATTATGTCATCGAAAGCTTTACAAATGTCCCCTGTATTTTACGGCATCAGTATGTTGCCCAAAGAATCGTGGAAAGAATATGGTTTTGCCCTGTTAACCATCGCAGGTTCTGATGGCGACGTATCGGATCCGGAACTGGAATGGCTGACCATCGAATTGGCAGAAGCCGTGGGCGTGGAAGAATCCATCATTTCCGAATGGGAAGAATTCAACTATGACGATGCTGACCTTCGCGAAATCTTCACCTCCATAAATGCACGCTCGTTTGTGAGCTACAGTAAACTGCTCATCTATGATGCTATCCGGATGGCAAGTGCCGATGACGATTATGCCGAAGAAGAAAAAGAAAAAGTAATGGAAGCTGCCGGCCTCCTGAAAGTGAGCAAAGAATCGGTTATTGCCATCGAATCACTCATCGAACTGGAACATGCGGCCGAAAAACTCCGGATGCTCATCCTCTAACCATAGAGTTCATTGAGAATACCGGCCAGGCGCAAGCCTGCCTGCAACAACCGCTGATTGATACCATTCAGGTTTTGATAAATATAGGAATAACCAAGCTGCTTATTGACCGGAAGGTCATAAACTGTTTTGTGCATGTCCTGTGATTCTTTCACCCATTCCATCATCCCCTGCTGCTGCGAGGCCCGGACGTCCATTGGTCCGGAATGGTCAATCCAATCCGCATACTCCCGATAGCTGAAACCCTGATAGTCGATCATGTCACTATCCCAAACCCGATGGAGGTTGGTCGACTCCCCGAAAAAGGAGAGCCTGACATCATTGCCCCCCCTGTCCGTCCCGTTACCCACATGCAGCGGCTGATGAATGTCCCCTACCAGATGAATAAGGCATTTTAATGCAAATGCCTCATCTTCGACCGAAAACTGTTTTTCTTTCAATTCCCGAATCAGACGGTCAATTGCCTGAATGATATCCCCTTCGGGGGGCACGCCTGCATCCACATAAGCCATTCCTTCCGGAATCGTGCAATAGTGCCAGGGCTGCATATAATCATACGTAGTATCAGACTTGATAAAGTCCATATAATTGGACACTTCGGCCAATGACTCTCCTGACAGAATGGATAAAATCGCCTTTCTGGCTTTTTTAGAAAGGTGGTTTTCTGCTATCTGACCTACAATCCGGTGGCCGGTCTGCCCCCACCCATGTGCCGAAAAAATCGAGAAAAACAAAAAACAAGAAAAAAGTACCGCCCTCATTCCCCTAAATCTACCAACAAAAAAACAAAGTGTCCAACGGCTATTTCCCCTTTTCATGATAAACCTGGGGTGCCCCATGCCTTGTGTCTTGACAATAGGATGTAGATTTCCCATATTTACTATAATTTAGAATAAATCTAAATTACGATCCCCATGTTTCTTTTTGACTCACCGATGGATGCCGCTGCCAATCCTTTCCAAAAAAAGGAAGGTGCTTCGCTGTGTTCACAAGCATGCACATTTAAAAAATGTTGCAAAAAATACAAGAAAAAGGGGCGTTATTGCAGTGATTGCCCAAAGGCGTAAGTTTTGTCTCCACTGCCTGCTGCCGGCGAAACTCATCCTTTCACCCTCTATTTTTGGTCCCGTCCAAACACAAGGCACAATGCTGCCCTTTTGTGTAATCGTCCCGTATTTTTCATCCAAAATGGAAGAAGAACCAACAGGAATTGTGCGAATTGTCAAAAAAGTATAAATTCCATGGGAATAAACCCATGTTTCCGTATGACTGAACATGCATCCAGGCTTCAGGCGTTCATGGCCACCATCGAAAAAAGAAACCCACATGAAGCCGAATTTTTACAGGCAGTCCGGGAAGTAGCTGATACTCTTCTTCCGTTTATCGACCAACACCCCACGTACAAAGACTATAACATACTGGAACGTATGTGTGAGCCCGAACGAGTGGTCATCTTCCGTGTACCCTGGGTAGACGACCAGGGCCGCTATTGTGTCAACAGGGGTTACCGGGTCCAGATGAACTCTGCCATAGGGCCATACAAAGGAGGGTTGAGGTTTCACCCGACTGTTACGTTGAGCGTATTGAAATTCCTTGCATTTGAGCAGGTCTTCAAAAACAGTCTCACCACATTGCCCCTCGGCGGTGGCAAGGGCGGAAGTGATTTTGATCCCAAAGGAAAATCCGATCATGAAATCATGCGCTTTTGTCAAAGCTTCATGAACGAGCTCAGCCGTCACATCGGAGCATTTACCGATATACCAGCCGGCGATATTGGTGTAGGAGCCCGGGAAATAGGCTATTTGTTTGGTCAGTACAAAAAAATCAGCAATGAATTTACGGGGGTATTGACAGGAAAAGGCCTGGATTATGGCGGTTCCTTGATCCGCACCGAGGCCACGGGCTATGGTGTTGTGTATTTTGCCAACGAAGCCCTTACTGCCAGAGGCGATAGCCTGGAAGGAAAAAAATGTGCCGTGTCGGGCAGTGGCAATGTGGCCCAATACACCATTGAAAAACTTATTCAACTCGGGGCTATTCCGGTCACAGTCAGTGATTCTGCCGGTTTTGTCCATGATCCGGCGGGTATTGACGAAAGCAAACTGGCGTTTATTAAAGAGCTGAAAAACATAAAACGAGGACGAATTGATGAATATACCCATCATGTGAAAGGTGCTACGTTTCATCCGGATACCACGCCATGGAATGCACCGGTTGACCTGGCATTTCCCTGTGCCACTCAAAATGAATTGCCGGAAAAAGATGCCCATACGCTGATAAAAAATGGGTGCAAAGGTGTTTTTGAAGGGGCAAATATGCCCACCACCGAAGAAGCCTATCAGGTGATCCGGCATCATAAATTACTTTTTACACCCGGCAAGGCCTCAAACGCAGGAGGGGTGGCCACTTCGGGACTTGAAATGTCGCAAAATGCACAACGCATGTCGTGGACACGTGACGAGGTAGATTACCGCCTGAAAATGATTATGAAATCCATTCATGGTAATTGTGAAAAATTTGGCCGCCAGGAAGATGGGATGATAGATTACGTAAAAGGGGCTAATATTGCCGGGTTTGTGAAAGTTGCAGATGCAATGATTGCACAAGGACATGTGTAAGGTTAAAAAATCACCCTAAATGAAATTTTTTATATTCCTGCTTGCCGGAGTTCTCGCGATTTCCTCCTGCAGGCAAAACAACACTGCCTCCCGCAAGGAGCTGGTCATTGCTTTTGGCTCCTGCAACCGTACCACGCAGCCGCAGGACATCTGGCCTGCCATCCTTGCCAACGAACCTGACGTTTTTATCTGGCTTGGCGATATTATTTATGGCGATAGCCACAACATGGCTGTCCTCTCGTCAAAATATAAGAAACTAGCCGGCGAACCCGATTATCAAAAACTGGCAAAACAAGCGGAAATCATCGGTGTATGGGATGACCATGATTATGGCCAAAACGACGGAGGAAAATATTATCCGCAAAAGGATAGCTCCAAACTGATGCTCATGGATTTTCTGCATACACCGGAAAATGATCCCGTCCGCACACGAGCTGGCTTTTATACCTCTTACCTCTATGGAAATGCCCCGGAACAGGTCAAAGTTATCCTGTTGGATGCCCGTTATTTTCGCGATACCGTATTGGCCGACCCCAGTGGTGCCCGGCGTTATATCCCAAACCCCGATGGGGATATACTCGGTGAAGAACAATGGGAATGGTTAAGGAAAGAGCTGGAAGACAATTCGGCAAAGGTCAATATCATCGGTTGTGGTATTCAAATGATCCCTGCCGAACATGGTTTCGAAAAATGGGCTAATTTTCCTAAAAGCCGCGAACGATTATTTAACCTCCTCAACGAAACCCGTCCTTCCTGCCCGATACTGATCAGTGGGGATCGTCATATTGCCGAGCTTTCTGCCTATTCTCTGGACGAAAACTACACCCTTACGGAATTTACCTCCTCCGGCCTGACCCACACATGGAGCTCAATGTGGCCGGAAGAGAATCGGTACCGTATTGGCGAAACAATTGTGAAACGAAATTTTGGTATCCTGCGGATTCAATGGGAAAATACCCCACGGGTAACCCTTGAAGTTAGGGGGCTGGGCGACTCGCTGTTTAAAGAACATCAGGTTTTCATCCCAAATAATTAAAAGGTAGCTTATCTTTGAAAAAAAAATACGGAAATTATGTTCATGCTAGGCTTTATCCTCTTCCTGTTTGTTTTGGCAATTATTTGCCCCTGGATTCTTCCCAACGAAAAGGTGAGTGATCACAAAAAGGATTACGTTTAACCGATACGTCCCGCTTTTGCCATTGGCAGGCAATCGTATCCTGAAAACCTAAAAGGCTGTTCCATAAACCAGCCTTTTTTTGCTGGAAAAAATACCCCGTCCCAGTATGCTCAAACTGATCACCACCGATGATGGCTCTCATAGTCTGTACAGGGAAGACCTGAAGGAAACCTATCACTCGCACTGGGGTGCACGTGGGGAGTCCCGGTATGTTTTCATCGAGCAGGGCATCGGGTTTTGGTGTTCAACACAAAACCCTGCGGTCATTCGCATACTTGAAGTCGGACTTGGTACCGGACTCAATGCGTGGCTTACCTGGCAATATGCCCAACGCCATCAGATGACGGTTTCCTATGCAGCCCTTGAACCATATCCGGTACCGGCCTCGATCTATGCCTCACTCAACTACGCGGAAGAGCCCGACGAAAAGGCCACCTTTCTCCAGCTCCATGAAAGCCCATGGTCCGTTTGGAACGAAATCCCGGCTTCCTTCCATTTGTATAAGTCCCCCGACACCCTACAGGATTTTGTCACCACAGATCAATTTGATGTTATTTATTTTGATGCCTTTGCCCCTTCCAAACAACCCGACGTGTGGGAAAAGGCAAACATCGAAAAATGTTACCGGCTAATGTCGGATAATGGGATACTGGTAACCTATTGTGCCCAGGGCCAGTTTAAAAGAAACCTGGCCAGTGCGGGCTTTGACGTAGAAACGCTACCCGGTGCATTGGGCAAAAAAGAAATGGTAGAGCCCGTAAGAA
>JAOUOM010000145.1 GCA_029880385.1 Cyclobacteriaceae bacterium
ATCGGACGATTGGGAATTTTTGGTATCGGGTGCCTATACCCGAAATGGCCGCTACAGGAAAAGAGGCGTGTCCCTTGTAACCTATGACAGCCTGTTTCAAAGCTGGAACGGCCCCATCAACGTACGTATACCTGCCTACAGTAAAAAAGACAAGGGGCTGATCAGTAGTGCCTTTTTGAGTGCATCGGGCAATGTCATCGTGCTGGCATTTTCCCAAACCTGGCAAAGTACAGTCACTCGGGAATTGTGGTTTAGCCTCAAAAAAGCCAACGACAAATGGGGAAGACCCAAAAAGAGCAACAACAAGCTCGCCAGGTCAGCGTTTCGGTCAATCGAAAACCCGTTCCTGGCTGATGACGACAGTACCCTGTTTTACTCTGCATCGCTCCTCTATGACCAAAACGAATACCAGAACGACATTTACCGATCCTACCGCCTGGATAACAGCTTCAAAAAATGGTCGGACCCCAAAAAAGTGAACGATACCATCAACACCAGCCGGTGGGAGAATTTTTACAAACAATATGACGAAAACAACTGGGCCATCTATTCCTCGGCATCCTATGGCAAGGATGCCAATATCATCACGGCAAAAATCCGTGAAAAATGGCCCTATGTCGACATGTCGGGTGTGGTATTGCTCGAAGGCAGCCCCATGCGCGATACCTTTCAAATCGTCATCAATGACCAGGTTGTCGATTCGGTCCGCATCGACCGGAAACACAGTACCTATGCGGTTCAGTTACCATTTGGCCAAACATACGACATCAGAGCCCAGTCGGGCAAGCGGGAAGCCAAAGTGGAATCCATCGATGCCACCCAGGTCTATGAATACATAAAATTGGACCGTGACCTCCACCTGGCCAGCCTGCCCTTTCTGGACCTGACGGGCTATGTACGTGTCAATGGCTACGCATTGCAGGAACCCTTCACCGTGATCATCAACGGCACAGAAGTCGATTCAGTCCTTACCGACCTCTCCACCGGTCAGTATACGGTGCGCCTGCCCCTCGGACAGGCATACGAACTGTATGCAAAATCCGGCAACTACATCCCCAAAACCTCCTTTGTCGATGTGTCGGCCACCGTCCAGCAAATCCAGATCCGCAAAGACCTGGACATGACAGCCATCCCCTTCGTGCTCATCGAAGGCCAGCTGATCAACCAAAAAACCAATGAGCCAATCTCCCAGGATGCGTTTCCCAAACTGGTCCTGAATGGTGAAATAGTGGACAGTATCTCTACCGAAACAGGCACCTACAAAATCAGGTTGCCCTGGGGGCAGAAATACACCCTGCAGGTACAGGCCACCGAGTTTGACCCGGAAGTCGCCACCATCGATTTGTTTGCAGTCAAAAACTACCAGGAAATCCGCAAAAACCTGTACGCCAGCCCGATGGAGCTCTATGCCACCATCACCGGTACCGTACTTGATAAAAAGACCAACCTGCCCATCCAGGCAGATTACGTCATCAACGTGGACAATTCACGTAGCACCACCAGTACCGTAGACGCTACCTACAGCACCTACGAAACAAGGCTCTCGCTGGGCAAAAAATCCGTGCTTACGGCCAGTGCCGATGGCTATTTCCCCATCTCGGAAGTCATCGACCTGACCAGCGAGACCGGCAATGTAAAGCTGCTCAAAGACCTCTACCTTGTGCCACTCAAAGTAGGCGAGTCCATCCTGCTCAACAACATCTTCTTCGAATCAGGCTCTTCAAACCTCAAAGAAGGTTCCTTTGACGACATAGATCGGGTAGTAGACCTGATGCGCCTGTTGCCCGGCCTGAAAATCGAGATTGCCGGACATACCGACAGTTCCGGCAATGACAACCTTAACATGCAATTGTCAAAAGTACGGGCCGAATCGGTGGTTCAATACATCATTGCCCAGGGCATAGACGCCAGCCGCGTGGCATTCAAGGGCTATGGCGAGACCCAGCCCGTAGCCTCCAACCTGACTCCCGAAGGCCGCATGCAAAACCGGCGCGTGGAGTTTATCGTATTGGAGCAATAAACGGTACACACACACCTACTTAAAACCGGGACACACCTCCCGGTTTTTTTTATGCATGGGCGACTCGGCAGCGGCCGGGGCAGGCCCTCCGGCACCGGGGCTACCCGTCATCCGCTGTATCTTTCCTGGCCACCCCGCCGCCGCTACCGCAACGGAAAGGATGCCGCTGCTGCCGGGGCTGGTTTGCAGGCATTTGGGCACTTTACGATCCCTCCGGCCACGAAGGTTCGGCCCATAAAAAAGCCGTTGGAAAGTTCCAGACTTTCCAACGGCTGCACCCGATCCGTGTCTCCTGAAAGGGACACGGATCCCCGCCCCCGTTGGGGTTATCACCAACGGGGAATGGCTACCCACTACGGCAGGGGGATGTTGAAAAGCATACGTAGCACACGTACGGCAGCGTAGGTTTTTTGCGGTCAGATCTGGTTCGTTTTTTTTTGGAAATCACGCAAACAACCGTTAGCTTCATCAGTACAAATCCGAGTTGCGGTTTTATCCGTGTGCAAACGTTTACAAACGACTACAAACGTTTACAAACGGTTTTATTGCTGAAAATGAACGGGTTACAAAATATACATATAAGAGAAATCTAGTGAATATGCACTATATTCGGATGTTGTCTTTAATTACTCAAGTTTACCTCCTTCTAGATAATGAAAATAAGCTACTATCTTATTTTCATTTTATTGATTTAATAAAAATATAAATTCATATATTTGCATTATTGATTAATTTCAAAAATATGGATTTACAAGATTTCATTTCAGGAAAGTATATCAAACAGATAGAATACAAATCATTCTCTCCTGAAAAAATCAATCACGAATGGATCGTTTCAACCCCCGAAGTAAATAAATTACTCGCAGAAGCAAATCGGTTGATAGGAGAGTTAAACGCATTCTCTCAAATAATTCCTGATGTGGACTTCTTCATTACAATGCATATTCTTAAAGAGGCTACAACATCAAGTAGAATTGAAGGAACCAAAACTAACATGGAAGAAGCTCTTGTGAAAGAAGAAGACATTAACCCTGAAAAGAGAGATGATTGGGCTGAAGTTCAGAATTACATAAAAGCAATTAATACCTCTATGAAAAATTAGAAAAGCTTCCAATTTCAAACAGGTTAATTAAAAACACACATAGAACACTTTTATCTGGTGTTAGAGGAAAGCATAAAATCCCTGGCGAATTTCGAACAAGTCAAAACTGGATTGGAGCCACACTAAAAGACGCAATTTTTATACCCCCTCATCATTCTGAAGTGATAGAGTTAATGAGTGATTTAGAAAAGTTTATTAATGAGGATGAATATCACGTCCCTCATCTAATTAAAATAGCTATTGTACATTATCAATTTGAAACAATCCACCCGTTCCTTGACGGAAATGGTAGATTAGGTAGATTACTTATTACTCTCTATTTGGTAAGTTATAATGTATTAAAGAAACCTTCTCTTTACTTATCTGACTTTTTTGAAAAAAACAAAGGCTACTACTTTGACAACTTAATGACGGTTCGTTTAACAAGTAATCTGACTCAATGGATTAAATTCTTCTTAGTTGGTGTAATAGAAACATCAAAAGAATCCATCCAAGTATTTAAAGATATTATTGCTTTAAAAACAGATATTGAGACTAAACGATTACCAACATTAGGAAGCAAAGTAGAAAAAGCACAATTGTTATTAAAACAACTATTTCAAGTTCCCATTACAGATTCCAAACAGGTCTCAGAGCTCTTACAGATTTCTCCTTCAACAGCCAACAGGCTCATTAAAGATTTAATTGAACTTAACATCTTATCTGAACTAACTGGGTATAAACGAAATAGAAAGTATATGTTCCGAGAATATTTCAGAATATTTCATAGAGAACTAGAAAATAAAAACTAAAGACAACAAGGTGTATAGTGCATACCCTTCGGGATACGTACCATACACAGAACGTTAGCTTTCATGCCGTGACGTAGACCCCCTGCACATTTTAGCACATTTGGTTTTTGCCTCCGCAACACCAACTCAGGAAAAACCAAAAGAGCTAAAATCTCCCTCTCTTAGACGAATTCTAATTATTGGCAGCAATTGAACTTTGATGCCAAAATATAGTTTTATATATTTGAATTAAAACTCGTAGAAATCGCACAGGATAAACTACATATTGACGATCTGAGGAATCAATTCCGTGAGCAGCCAAGATTCTCTATCAGTGAATTAACTAAGTTCTATCGTTCAAAAGAACCAGATGTAAAGAAGACTACTGTTAATTGGAGAATCTATCATCTTGTCCAAGCTGGCATTCTTACCAGAATTGGACGTGGAAAATTCACTCTTGGCACTGGAAGGACTTACTATCCGGAGTTATCAACCAAGCAAGTTTCAGTATTCAAAAAACTCAACGCAGAATTCCCATTTATTTCAAAATGCATCTGGAGCACTTCCGTAATAAACGAGTTCATGCTTCATCAACCCGGTAGATTCTACCAACTTATAGAAGTCGAAAAGGATGGAATGGAAAGTTTATTCTACTTCCTGAAAGACAAAAATATGTCTGTTTATATGGACCCCTCTCCTGAATTAATCAGAAGATACGTAATAGACGAAAGAGAACCCTGGATTGTAAAACCTCTTGTTTCTGAAGCACCAACCCAAGATCTCAATGGGATATCAACTATAACAATTGAAAAAATGCTGGTCGACATCTTTTGTGACCCCATACTATTTAGTGCACAACAAGGGTCAGAAATGGATCACATTTTTAAAGAGGCATTCGAGAAGTACGCAATCAGTGAAAGTAAGATGCTCAGATATGCCAGTAGAAGAAGAAAGAAACCTGAACTGGATAACTATTTAAATGAAATTTCTAAATATCGGCAGCAATAACAATTTGCTGCCAATAATTTGAAGAAATGATAAGCAAGGATTCGCTACATATAGATTGGATAACTAAAGTATCTACAGCCAACAGAAAGGCTGATAAGATATTGATTGAAAAAGTAATTCGCGCACTACTTCTCCTTGAAGGATTAGCAAAGCAGAAATTGGATTTTGTTTTCAAAGGAGGAACCGCTTTGATGCTGATACTGGATTCGTCAAAAAGACTATCCATAGACATTGATATAATCATAGGAAAAGAACCGACTGATTTGGAGAAGATATTTAATGACTTACCAGAATCACAAGGATTTACAAGGTTTGAACTTCAGGAAAGAAAAGCTGCAACCAATATCCAAAAAGCTCATTATAAATTCTTTTACAAGCCCATTCATCAAACCCAAGCCGAAGAAGAAAGCATTTTACTGGACATACTTTTTGAGAAAGTTGGATATCAAAAAATCAATCAAATCCCAGTCGATTCAAAATTCATTGTATCAGAAGGTGAGCCACTCTCTGTCAAAGTACCTTCAAAAGAGGATATTCTTGGAGATAAGCTAACCGCTTTCGCACCAAATACCACGGGCATTCCATACTTCAAAGGCAAAACCAGCATGAGTATGGAAATACTTAAACAACTCTATGACGTGGGAAACCTGATTGATATTTCAGAGGACATTGATTTGGTCAAAAGCACTTTTGAGTCATTCGCATCAACGGAACTTGCCTATAGAGATCAATCAGGAAAAACAGCAGAAGATGTTCTTGAAGATATCTACCAGACATCATTATGCATTGTGAGCAGAGGTGCGGCCGGCAATGGTGACTTTGAACAATTGCAAACGGGCATCCAACGAGTTTCAAGATTTATTTTCTCGGAGACTTTTCATATTGACAAAGCGATTACTGCCGCTTCCAAGGCAGCCTACTTAGCTGTTCTGATACGATCCAAAGAAGTGGCAATCGAGAAATATGGTGATCCCAGAATCATGAAAGATTGGGTCATTGGAGAACCATTTTGGCCAAGGCTTAACAGGCTGAAAAAATCAAATCCGGAGGCATTTTTCTACTGGTATAAAATATTTGAATTAAACGGAGGAGAACAGAATTAAAGGGAAGATCATCCGTACATTACACAGATA
>JAOUOM010000144.1 GCA_029880385.1 Cyclobacteriaceae bacterium
TCCACGGCAAGGGCCTCTTTGTTTTCCACGCTGCCCACCAGCTCAAATGAGTAGCTGCCTTCGTTTGCCTGTGTGACGATATTTCGTGACCAATGCAGGTAGCGTTGCCCAAAAAAAGTGTTTAACTCAAATAGGAAATCAGCATACTGCTCCCTGTTGAGAGAATGGACAGACTGAAGGTTGATGTCGAGGATCTGGTTGAGTTCAATGGCCTGAATCCCTTCCTGGCTGACGGCAAAAGCAAGGTAGGCGTAAAAATGCTGAAAATAGGGGAATCGCGGATATCCCCGTTTTTGCATCAGCAGCGCAATGTCCTTTATCTTTTTTTTATGATCAGACTGGAATTTGGTGTTCCAGGCGTTTTCAAAATCATAGGCAACTTTGTTATACGCTTCTGTGCCCACACTCCGAAGCACTGCCCCGGCCTGCCTGCCAAACAACGCTGTCTCTTCGGCCGAGTCTTGTGCCCATAACGGAAAACTCATGAGGCCAAAAAAACAATAGAAGAAAAAGGGAAAAGGTTTCCTCATTGTATAAAATTAGGGAATAGACAGGTATTATAACGAAGGTTTATGAAAAACCAGTACAGCCCAGTCTTGTCGGGAGTCGCGATTGATCATTTTCAGTCCGAATTCACCTGCTTTATGTTTAATATCTTCAATATCCTGTTCATAAAACCCACTCAGCAGGAGATAGCCATCAGCCAACAGCAGGGCATTGTAATGGGCCATTTCATCGATCAGTACATTTTTATTGATATTGGCCAGGATAATGCCGGCTTTTTCCTGTAGCCCCAATGTGGCGACGGGGCCTTTCCGTACACTCACATCAATATGGTTGAGGGAGAAATTTTCCGTGCTGTTTTCGATGCACCAATCATCCACGTCGGTGGCGACAACTTTGGATGCGCCTAATTTGGCGGCCATAATGGCCAAAACACCGGTGCCACTACCAAAGTCATAAACCATTTTTCCTTTATGGTCAATTTTCAATTGTTGACGTATCATCAGGTATGTAGTGGAATGGTGCCCCGTACCAAACGACATTTTGGGATGAATGACTATTTCATAGGGGTATTTTTCCGAAATATCGTGAAAAATGGCTTTTATGATCACCTGGTCATCTACCCGGACAGGATCATAATTTTTTTCCCATTCCTCATTCCAGTTGATGCGCTCGATTTCTTCTTTCTCGATTTCAATGGATCCCAAGGGCAGGTATTTATCGATGACCTGCAAGAGCGCATGCTCATCAAACAATGAAACGTCTATATAACCTGAAATACCGGTTTCATGTTCTTCAAAGGTATCATAGGGCAAGAGAGCCAGTTCGGCCATCAGGATTTCGGCCAGTTCGGGCGAACAATGTAGGTGTACGGCGATATAGTTCATGGGCTGCAGCCGGCAAAGGATTTGAAATTTGTAAAATTAATTGCTACAATGAGCCTGCTTATCGGAGTTGGAAAAGTAAACCCTGTAGCGGTAAGTTTGTTTTTGAAAAATAACCGCATGCCCGGCCGATCGGCATTCGACTGGTTTTGCTGGATCGTCATGACCAATTCGGCAGACACGTTGCTAAATAGCAGGAAAACACATAATCTGCCTGACAAGTGTCCTTCACTTCCTGCTAACTTCCGTACCCTGTACGGGCAGGGGAATCAGGCAAAAAGTGAAGGAAAAATCAGGTCACAAGTGCATTAAAATGCTTTGGCAATTTCAACGAATTCGCGTGATTGCAAACTCGCACCGCCCACCAGGCCACCATCTACATCGGCACCGCCGAAGATTTCGTTTGCATTGGCTGCTTTTACACTTCCGCCATATAATATGGAAATGGAATCAGCCAGGGATTGTGAATACTTGTTGGCAATTGTTTTTCGAATGAAGGCATGCATTTCCTGAGCCTGTTCGGCAGAGGCGGTCACACCTGTTCCGATAGCCCAGACGGGTTCGTATGCAATGACGACTTTTTTCATTTGGTCGGCCGAAAGGTGGAACAGGCTTTCACGGATTTGCGCTTCTACCAATTCAAAATGTTTGTTTTGTTCACGAATTTCCAGTTTTTCCCCACAGCAAAAAACGGGAGTCATACCGTGCCGCAGCACTGTGTCGGTTTTTGATGCCAGCAATGCATGGGATTCGGCAAAATATTCACGTCGTTCACTATGTCCCAATACGACATATTTCACCCCAATGGCCTTCAGCATAGGGGCCGATATTTCACCTGTATAAGCACCGCTATCAGCCTCATGGCAATTTTGGGCACCCAGGAAAATGTTTTTTGCCTCTCCTACTATTTTTTGGAGGCTTGTCAAATGTGTAAAAGGGGCGATCAACAGGATGTCAATGTCTTTTACTACTTCGGCTGTTGCCATGTTTACCACTTCAGAGGCTAGCTGCATTCCCTCTTCCAGGCTCGTGTTCATTTTCCAGTTGCCTGCTGCAATGTTTCTTCTCATGATTGTCTATAGTTTTTCGCTTAAATATTTTGCTGTATAATTTTCACCGGACAATTTAATCATATCCTCCGGTACACCTTCAAAACACACCCTTCCCCCGGGTTCGCCACCCTCAGGGCCAAGGTCGATGATCCAGTCTGCATTTTTTATGATCTCCATATTATGTTCGATGATGATCACACTGTTGTTTTCGTCGAGGAGTGCATTGATGGATGTCAGTAATTTGCTGATGTCATGAAAATGTAGGCCGGTGGTTGGTTCATCAAAAATGAACAACGTATGACCGCTTTTGGTTGCCGAACCTTTTCCCAAAAAGGAAGCAAGTTTTACTCGTTGCGCTTCGCCACCACTCAGGGAGTTGGACGACTGTCCAAGTTTTACATAGCCCAGGCCCACTTCGGCAAGGGCTTGTATTTTGCTGGTGATGGCTTTTTTATCTTCAAAAAATCCAAGGGCTTCGTCAATGGTCATGTCAAGGACTTCAGCAATGTTTTTTCCTTTGTATGTCACTTCCAGTATTTCTTTTTTGAACCGTTTGCCCTTGCAGCCCTCACACGTGAGCAATAAGTCGGCCATGAACTGCATTTCGATTTTTACAGTCCCTTCCCCTTCACATACCTCGCATCGTCCTCCATCCACATTGAAGGAAAAATGTGCGGGTTTAAAACCATTTGTTTTGGAGACCGCTTGCTCAGCATACAATTGCCGGATGGGGTCATAGGCTTTTACATAGGTGACGGGGTTCGACCGGGAGCTTTTGCCAATGGGGTTTTGGTCGACAAATTCGAGGTGTTGCACTTTGCCATAATCACCGGAAAGCTTATCAAATTTACCGGTTGACTCCCCGGTTTGGCCAAGAATTTTTCCGAGGGCAGGGGCAACGATCTTTCGGATCAGCGTGGATTTTCCCGAACCGCTCACGCCGGTTACCACCGTGAGGATGCCAAGAGGAAACGCTACCCGTATATTTTTCAGGTTGTTTTCGCGAGCACCTTCCACGACAAAAGACTGGTTCCATTTTCGTCGCCTGACCGGAACGGGTATTCTCTCAGTACCTTTCAGGTAACGAGCCGTAAATGATTTTTCGATCAGGCCTGTCATGTCACCGATATGACCTTGAAATACCAGTTCGCCACCATGGACCCCTGCCGCCGGCCCGATATCGATGATCTGGTCGGCTTCTTCCATTATTTTTTCTTCATGCTCTACCACGATAACCGAATTGCCCAGATTGCGGAGTGACTTAAGGACAGAAATCAATCGGTCTGTATCACGCGGATGCAGGCCAATGCTGGGTTCGTCAAGGATGTACATCGATCCGACCAACGCACTTCCAAGCGATGTTGCCAGCTTGATTCGTTGGTATTCTCCGCCTGATAGGGTATTGGTGAGGCGGTTTAGCGTGAGGTAACCCAGCCCTACTTTGTCAAGGTAGGTCAGCCGTGCCTCAATTTCATCCCGGATTCGTTGTGCTATTTTTATTTCGTGATCGGTGAGTCTGAGGGTTTGCAGCCGCTCGATGAGTTTATTGACGGGCATCAGGACGGTATCGGTGATGGTGAGTCCGTCTATTTTCACATAGTTGGCATCTTTTCTCAAACGTGTACCCATACATTCCGGACAATCGGTTTTTCCACGATAGCGGGAAAGCATGACACGGTACTGTATTTTATGTGTTTTTGATTCGAGATGTTGGAAAAAGGCATGCAGGCCTTCGAAATACGCGTTTCCTTCCCACAAAAGAGTGTACTCTTTGGCTGAAAGCTCGTTAATGGGCCGGTGAATGGGAAAGTCAAACCGGATACCATTTTTTAAAAGCGGTTCCAGCCATTTTCGCATGGTTTCACCACGCCAGGGCACAATGGCGTCTTCATAAACAGAGAGGTTTTGATCGGGGATTACCAGGTCCGGGTCAATACCAAGGATTCGTCCAAACCCTTCGCATTTTTTGCAGGCCCCATAGGGATTGTTAAAACTAAAAAAATTGGCGGTAGGCTCTTCAAACAGAATACCATCCCGTTCAAATTTGTCAGAAAATGTATCAATGCCTACGCCTACGCGATGTACATGACATGCTCCGTGACCTTCAAAAAAAGCCGTTTGGATGGAGTCGGACAAACGAAAGAGCATTTCCTCATTATTTTGTACGGCAATCCGGTCAATAAGAATGTCAAAGGGGCTGTTGCCTATTGCAGAGGGGTCAGTCTCTTCCACGTTGAGGGTTTCACCCTGATAAACAATTCGTGTATACCCTTTGCTGAGGAGCACGTTTAATTCCTGTTCCAGGCTCCGGCCATTGGAAGGCATGAACGGGGCTGTAATCATTATTTTTTGCCCTTCGGGTTGTGAAAGGATAAAATCCACTACGGATGAAACCGTGTCTTTTTTAATTTCTTCTCCTGAAACAGGTGAATACGTACGGCCAATCCGCGCAAAGAGCAGCTTCAGGTAATCGTAGATTTCGGTGGTCGTGCCGACGGTAGATCGGGGATTTCTGGTATTTACTTTTTGTTCGATGGCAATAGCCGGGGATACCCCTTTGATGTAATCGACCTCTGGTTTTTCCATTCGTCCGAGAAACTGACGGGCATAGGAACTCAGGCTTTCCACGTATTTGCGCTGGCCTTCGGCAAAAAGGGTGTCAAAGGCAAGGGAGGACTTTCCGGATCCGGACAATCCGGTAATTACGACCAGTTTATTACGCGGAATGGCCACACTCAGGTTTTTAAGGTTATTTACCCGGGCCCCTTTAATAATGATGTGATGACGGGAATCCAGTTGGTCAAAGTCCATTGGTCAATAAATAAAGATTAGATGCGTTTTAGGGGGGTGAATCATTTTAATTGTCTACAAAAATAGATGAAGGCGAGAAGCTTTTTTTGCAAAAGTCAATGTTTCTCAACAGATTTGAGTCAACTGTAAATTTATAAACCTCTAACCCGTACAATATGATATAGACCTCTACGTTAACTAAACAGTGTGATATCGATGAATAAATCAAGTTTGAGTGACAGCCAATTGCTGTCACAGTACACCAATGGTAGCGAGGAGGCTTTTGCTGTATTGCTTAACAGGCATCAGCGACGGATTTTCACGACAATCTATCTTATTGTAAAGGAGCAATACCTGGCGGAAGACCTCATGCAGGAGGTTTTCATCAAAGCAATCCAAACCATTAAATCGGGTAAATACAACGAAGAAGGGAAGTTTCTCCCCTGGATATTACGTATTGCCCACAACCTGGCAATAGATCAGTTCAGGAAAGCCAAGCGATACCCCATGATCATCATGGAAGATGGCAACAATGTATTTAATACGCTGGAATTTTCAGAGGAGTCAATCGAACAGGCTCATATAAAACAAGATACCCATAACCTTCTCAAGGTATTTATTAAAGAACTTCCGGACAGTCAACGGGAAGTCCTGATCATGCGGCATTATATGCAGATGAGTTTTCAGGAAATAGCCGATGCAACCGGTGTTAGTATCAATACAGCACTGGGCCGGATGAGGTATGCTTTGATAAACCTGCGGAAAAAATTAAAACAAAGCACAAGTGCCTATGATGAAAACGT
>JAOUOM010000146.1 GCA_029880385.1 Cyclobacteriaceae bacterium
CCGTGGTGCCTATTCATTTGGCAGGATCAACCTGCTTGTCACCAGTCCGATAGGCCTGATCCGGCGGAGAATCATCGAAAATGCCAGTCGGGAGGTAAAAGTATACCCCTCGTTTGTCAGGCTTCATCAGTATGAATTAATGGCCATTTCGCAGCAATTGTACATGCATGGGCAGAAGCGAGTGCGGCGCGTGGGTACCAGCCAGGAGTTTGACACCATTCGCGATTATGTGCCGGGCGACGATCCGCGTCACATCAACTGGTCGGCGACAGCCCGGAAGCAACACCTGATGAGCAACCATTACCGTGATGAGCGTTCGCAAAGCATCTATTGTGTCGTAGACAAGGGACGGGCCATGAAGATGCCTTTTGAAGGGATGACGTTACTCGATTATGCCATCAATGCCTCACTGGTACTTTCGGATATTTCTCTGAAAAAAAGTGATAAGGCAGGGTTGTTGACTTTTGAAGACACGATTGGCACGTTTGTGAAGGCCGGTAGCCGGTCGAACCAGCTGCACTCCCTGATGGAAGGCCTCTACCGGCAGGAGACGTCTTTTAAGGAGAGTGATTTTTCCATGTTGTTCAATTTTATGTTTCAATCGGTCAGTCAGCGCAGCCTGGTCATGCTTTTTACAAATTTTGAATCCATACACAGTTTAAACCGTCAGCTTACCTACTTGCGTATGATCAACCGCAAGCATTTGCTGATCGTCGTGTATTTCCGCAACACCGAAATTGATACCTTGATTGGCCGACAGGCAAAAACCACACGTGAGATCTACGATCAGGCCATTGGGCATCAAATGTTGACCGAAAAACAATTGATAGGTGAAGCCTTGAACCAGGCAGGAATCCTGTCGCTGTATACCCGTCCGGAAAACCTAAGTGTGGATATTATAAACAAATACATTGAGGTGAAAACCAAGCGATTGTTGTGAGCCAATTGTGGTACTGATACGGGCATTGCTTCCGATTTGATGGGTTCAAACAGCTTGTTTTTTGTTTCTTTGTTGTTGAAAAACGATTGAACAACCAGGGCCTGCGGGCAGTCATTAGTATAAAATTTCATCATGATCCAGATTTATCATAATCCGCGATGCGGCAAAAGCCGCGACACCCTTAAAATACTTCACGAGAGGGGAGAAGATGTAACAATAGTCGAATACCTGAAAGAATCACCGGATGCAGCCAGGATCAAAGAACTGATCCGGATGCTGGCGATTTCCGCACACGAGCTGGTTCGTAAAAACGAAACCGTGTATAAGGAATTATACAAAGGAAAAACATTGACAGAAGATGAATGGGTACAGGCAATGGTAGAACATCCCATATTGATTGAACGGCCCATAGTGGTAAAAGGCAAACGTGCTACACTGGGACGGCCACCTGAACGCGTGATTACGATCTTATGAAGGCAGTACTGGTCACTTCTTTTGGATCATTGGAGGGGATTCAACTGGCCGAAACGGCCCGGCCCGTCCCAAAGGATGATGAAGTGTTGATTCGCGTACATTATGCGGGAGTCAATTACCCCGACGTTCTCATTGTCAAAGGCCTGTACCAGTTCCGGCCTGAGTTACCCTTTAGTCCCGGGGGCGAAGTGGCCGGTGTGGTAGCGGAAGCAGGCCAATCCGTCACTCATTTCAGGATCGGGAGCCGGGTGGTGGCAGCCAATGGGTGGGGAGGTTTTGCCGAGTACCTCTGTGTACCCGCCACCAATTGTTTTGAATTGCCTGCTACCGTACCGCTTCGTGAAGCATCGGTTCTACTGGAGACCTACGCCACCGCCTGCCATGCCCTAAAGGACAGGGCCCAAATACGTTCAGGTGAGCGTTTGCTGGTAGTGGGTGCGGCAGGAGGAACAGGAGTGGCTGCCATTCAACTGGGCAAATTATTGGGGGCCGAAGTGATCGCTGCAGCCTCGACCGACGAAAAACTGGAAGTTTGTCAGCAGGCAGGGGCCGATCATTTGATAAATTATGAGGCAGAGGGAGTAAAAGAAAAATTAAGGGATTTTGGGGGTATTGATGTGGTTTTTGACCCGGTGGGGGGACGTTTTTCTGAAACAGCCTTTCGTTCACTCCGGCCAGGCGGGAGGCATCTGGTCGTTGGTTTTGCTTCTGGCCAGATTCCATCCATCCCATGGAACCTTCCGTTGCTGAAAAGTGCATCCATTGTAGGGGTTTTCTGGGGCGGGTTCTGGCGGCAATACCCCATGAAAAACCGGGAAAATGTGGCGCAATTGATAAAATGGATGGAAGAAGGAAAAATTAAGCCCGAACTCCGGGGTACTTATTTTCCGGAAGAGGTGTCTGCTGCCTTGCGAAAGCTGGATTCAAGGGAGTCTTTGGGCAAATCCTGTGTAGATTTTACCGGTTCATACAGGTAGCATACTAAATAGTTTGTAGCTTTTATATATTTGTTTACACACCTTCAGCTAGTCGTAGTATGCCAAAGTATTTTCTTTTCTTTTTGATGGTATCCTATCATGGATCCCATTCCCAGTCGAACGTAATTGAATTAGGTGAAACAAAGGAAGCCTATATTGAAGAAAATCATATTGAAGACATAGAAAGTGTAGTCCATTCGTTTACCTCGTCCAGTTTGTTTTTAAAGTACCTGATAGAGCAGGGACACAACATTTCGTATGAAACTATTGAAATAAAGCGAAAGGATGTTAGTGTAGGCAAAGACATTGATATCTATGTGAAGCATTTCACCGAGCATCAGACGTTTACGATGTTATTGGTACCCATTGATATCTATCCGCTGGCTATTTATGATACGTTGCTTTTTGCTGTGATTGAAGTCAGTGATCAATACCTCATGGATAAATACTACCGAAATGATCTTGAGAATGATTCTGTAAAAAAATCACTGCTTGCTCTCGAAAATCATGACCTTTTGGTCAAGCACATGTATGAACAGGCCATGAAGGGCAATACAGAAAAAATAACCGAAATTCAGGTTCAATTTCATGAAAGCTATATTTCGTCCAGCTCAATTCAGCATCATATTGAACACTTTAATGAACAGGAAAAACATGATTTTCGCAGGAATTGGGGCATTATTAAAAAAGCGTTTACCCATAATGTGGAGTTGAACGTGGAAATGAATATTTATATTTTTGGGCATGACGATATGGAAGTGGTCTATTATCACAGGGACAAAAAAAATGTACATCGCATTACGCCTTCAAACATCTTCACACGACATCATTTTGTAGAATAGCCCAATCTACCCCAAAAGGGGGATTGTCAGTCAATATTTGGTAAGCTTACTTTGCTTGTGTAATTTTAAGATAATTAAAATTTTCCAAGTATGCGTTACTTCGCTCGTTTAAAGTTTTCCCTTTTCACTCTACTATTATTTTTTCTTCTCTTTGATGGGAAATCCCAGTCTGTATCGGGGGTACAGGTACAAATAGTAGAGGACAATCTCGAGATTGTATACCGGATGATCAACCTGAAGCCGGGCCAGAAATTCCGGGCACGACTCTATTCATCTATCGATAACTATGCAAAACCCCTCGAAACAGGCATCACAGGGGCTGTTGGCGAAGATTTGTCGTTAAAGGATGCCAACCGTATTGTACTGGAAAAGCCACTTATCAATTTAGGACCGGTGACCAGTGACATTTTTTTCAGGGTACGTGTCACACTGACCTATTTTCCCATTACCGTAATTACCCCTTCCGATTATTTTTCACAAAAAAGGGGAAGGAAATTCACGACAACATGGGAGGGAGGATTGCCCATGGAGACAATCAATTTTGATATTTACCGAAATGAAAGCCTGATCCGTGACAATGCCTTCTCCACTGCCAATACAAATACCCTAACGGTAAAGATGCCAAAGGATCTGGAGCTGGGAGGTGGATATCAGATAAAAATGGAAGCTGCAAGTCTCGAAAGTCCGGTGGATATACACGATTTTCAAATAAAAAGACGGACATCCATTTTTGGTAAAATTGTCCGTTTAGCACTTTTGACGGCCGCGGTTGATTATGCGCTGGGGGATCAGGGATTTTTTATGTATAACCTGATCTACGGGCCCGGGCCCGGACAGGAATCAACTCCATTGCCTGATCCACCATTTCCAACCATATACTTTAAAAAATAACGAGTAGCGTAACCATATCCATTCGCGTTAAAAACTTACATCCATGAGAAAAGCACTACTTTTTATATTAACATTATTTATTGGATTTATAGGGTTAAGCCAGGGCAGACCTATTTTTCATTATACCCTGGCAGGCACGACCAATGATGAGACGACCAATGCGTATCACATCACGGGTGGTGTGGGGACCTGGACGGCTGATCGGAACGGAAAAGCAACGAATGCTTTTTTATCAAGTGGTACAACAAATTATTTATCCCTGCCGCTGGTCGATTTTTTAGGTGGCCGGAGTATGATGGCTGCCTCCCTTTGGTTTAACACTTCAGACACCACGACCTTGCAATACCTAATGAATTTGGGCAATATGTATGTATATATCTCAAGTTCAGGCGGTGTGCTGGCAGCCTTGCAGGTAGGGGGTGTGTGGTATAGTGCCAATTCTGGGGCAGTTACTGCAAATGACTGGCACCATGTGGCCGTATCATTTGACGGGGTTACACTACAACTGTACGTTGATAATGTCATCTACAATGGAGGAGCTGTATCCGGTTTGATTAGTGCTTATCCGGGAAATTCATACCTGGCCTCCAATGCGGCGGGGGGATCAAGCCTGAATGGTAAGCTGGATGAGGTACGCCTGTACAATGGTCCGTTGACCCAGGAGATGGTCAATAACCTGTACAATAATGATGAAATGATGGGCCATTTTAAGGTGGAGGCAGCCAACATGTTTGATGTGTCCGGAAAAGCCAATTATTTCAGTCAGGGTGATGGGGTGAATTCAACTACCTATCCTGTATTGACGACTGATAGGAACGGGACGGCTAACAATGCCTGGTCATTGGATGGGGTGGACGATTATCTGGTGACAGACCTGAGTTTTGAGTCCCTTTATGCCCCGGACAGCCTTACGTTTATGACCTGGATCAATCCCGTGGATGTACTCCCCAGCCCACAGTATATCATGTCTTCGGGTATGGCGAGTCTACGCTTGGGTGGTCAATCCGTAACTTTTGATGTGGTCACGACGGGCGGAACATTTACCCTTTCAAGTAATCCCATCCAGGACAGTACCTGGACATCCGTAGCGGCTGTATATGATGGCGTCAATATGTACCTCTATATCAATGGGGCGTTGGACGCATCGGGAGTTGCAGGTTTTTCTTTGTCCCCGACACTCGGGGATATGAAACTCGGAACGGATGGGGTCAACGTAAATTATTACCGTGGGAAAATGGATGATTTTATCGTTTATAATAAAGCCCTCACGGCTTCAGAGATTTCCGCAATCCATTCAACTGAGATACCCGCACCGGCCAATCCGGGAATATCGACCTATACGACTTCTGCTTCCCAGATCACAATTTCATGGAAAAATCTGACTGATTTTGTAGACGGCTATCGAATTTTCCGGTCAACCGATAATTTTAATTATACCCTGATAGGTGATGTGGTGGCAGGAACCAACACCTTTGACGATACTGGACTCGCAGCCAATACGGTCTATTATTATTACGTTTCGGCATACAATGGGAATGCTAGTACAAATTCATCCATGTATCCGGAAAGGACTTTTTCCAGTGCCCCAGCTAGTCAGTTCGCCAGCTTCAATACCTACGGGAGCTCCGGATTTGATTATGGACGTGCCGTGGCGGTCGATGCCCAGGGCAATTACTATTTTTGGGGGGTTTATGAGGACACGTTGACCATGGGGGCAACTACCCTGGTAAATACCAACCCCTATACCGCCATGTTTTTGGCAAAATATGATGCCAGCGATAACCTGCTGTGGGCCCGGTCATTTATGCCTTCGGTGAGTGGTTATGCACATGAATTGGCGATTTCACCGACAGGGGGGATTTATTTGACGGGTACCTATTATGGCACATACAGCACATTACCTGC
>JAOUOM010000147.1 GCA_029880385.1 Cyclobacteriaceae bacterium
ATGGTCGCGGTTTTGGTCCCATCTGCATTTACTATCAGGAAATCAACAGCCGGCACTTCGGAAAACGCAGTGCTAAGATTGATCTCATAATTTAATCCATTCAATGCGACACCTGGCCCCTGGAAGCGGACAAAGGTAAATCCGGCAGGCACAGTAGTCTCAGTTAACGCAAATACCCCGTCATCTATACACTGGGTAATTATGCCACTTGTTTTGGTAAAGGCCGTTTCGGTAAAAATTGTATTTTGATCAGCCAAAATTTCAATGGATTCCGATACGCTTGCCGAGCACCCGGTATAATCTTCCGTTAAGGTATAGGTTACGATTTGTGTTCCGGTAACGCCTACCGCAGAAGGTGTAAACGTTGTCTTATGAAAGTCCGTCCCACTGAGGCTGCTGCTTCCCAATCCATTTCCACTAAAAATCCCTGTATAACCTGTGCCATTGGCAATGGTCCTGTTAGGATAAGGCTCAACGGAATAATTAACGATCAGCGAATTGTCTGCACTTTCCGGCGCAGCTTCATTCACAAGGGTAAAATCACCATAAATAGCCTGTGGTGTTGTTTCACTTTCCGTAAATGTGATTCCATTCAAAGAAAAGATATCGACTTGCAATTCCCGGTCGATGACCACATTTACTGTCGCGGTTGCAGGATCCTGGCACCCATATTCATTTGACACGTTCAAAGAATAGACTTCTGTCCTGGGCGCAAGAAATCCTCCGTTTACTGGCACATTGAATATCGGGTTGTCATCACGTTCCAGCAGTGCATTACCCGTAATATTTGTTCCACTCCAATAAAACGCATACCCTGCCAATTCCAATGACTCATTTGTGGTAGCTCCTAAGGTGACTTGCTCATTTCCACACACACTACCATAGGCCGTTAAGGGCGTGACTGCCAATTGATTGTCATCAAAATCAAAGCCTGCAATAGCCTCTGCATTCGGCAAACCATAGATTGTAAATACGACCTCTGTAGGAAGGGATTCACATCCATTTGGATTTACATACGTCACCCATCGGGAAACCGTTCCGGCCACCAGCGCAGTATAATCCGTGCTTTTAAAGAAATCAGTAAAACCGAGTGTGGCAGCACCCGCAGCAGTACCCACATATGTACCCGTCGGATTCACAATATTCGTCAATGCTTCATCCCGATATATACGGTATTCATAATTGGCTCCCGTATAATTGATCGGAACACTCACATCGGTATAGGAATTTTGTAAGGTAAAACCCGCTGCATCGTAATTGTCCTGCGCTATATCGTTATAAGCACCCGCGAGACAGAATGTCACATTGGAAAGCTGGATATCGCCTGCCGGCGGTGCTACGGTGGCAATATCGGGAGCCTGCACTTCCTCAACCGAGAGGTTCAAAATACTGGTACCATGTGACACGCTTAATCCATAGGCATCCATTGTTCCCCCCGTCCTTTTGATTGTGCCGGAAGTAGCTAAAACCGGTGGTGTATTTCTGAATTGCAATCCGGAAATACGGATTACATCCAAAGCGTTGGCAGTCGCATCTGCCGTAAAGTTAAGTTGAAGGGTAGATGCGTCGGTAAACGATGAAGTTAAAGCAGTAAAATCACCCGTAGCATTGTCATTGCTGATGACCGGGGCCACGGCAGTATTAAATTCAAATCCACTGGAAAGGGCAAAAATCAGGGAATAAGTACCACCCACACTCCTGAAATCATTTGCCAATGATTCCTTTAACAATATATCCTGCTGCTGGCTGATATAGCCTTCGTCGAGACAGGCAACCATTGCCGCTACACTTGCCGCCCCATTATCCGGGTACAGGGCAGGCCGGGTTCTGAATGTCAGGTTATCTACTCCGGCATCACTTGTCAAATCATACAAATTGCCTGCGGCATCTTTGAATGTCCCTACGGGAAATGAAACGGTATATAAAATCCCTGCTTTTCCGCCATGAAGATCATTGGCCGGATTAAGGGTAATGGTAGTAGTCCCTGAGCCTGACACCTGCGTGTCATCCAATGCATTAATCACGATATTTCCATTAGGACCTCCGGAAATGGTAATATCTTTATTGGTGGCATAAACGGGTTGATTAAATGT
Source organism: Cyclobacteriaceae bacterium (assembly GCA_029880385.1). Classification (GTDB taxonomy): domain Bacteria; phylum Bacteroidota; class Bacteroidia; order Cytophagales; family Cyclobacteriaceae; genus JAOUOM01. Next base: position 2,094 of record JAOUOM010000147.1, read on the forward strand.
CAACACGATATTTCCACGGATATTGAAATTCACAGATCCATCCAGTGGTGCGAAAAGTGTAATGGCAGGTGCCGTGCCTCCGGTTCCGGTCGTGGTAAAATTCCACGTACTTTTGGTGGTCATTGCCGGCAGGTTGGATGATTCATTGTCCCTGAATGCTGCCGAGCTTATATTCACATAGTAATCGGTATTATCCTCAAGTGTGGTGTTTGCCGTCAATGAACTGGTGAGGTTATAGGTATAAACCGTATTCGATACGGATGGCGTGCCCTGGGCAGGGTCAAATTCCAACGCCAGTTCATCACTGGAAACGTAACGTATTTCGATAAACTGACCTCCACTTCCATCGGCAGTTGCAGTGGCCACCGGCTGATCAAAACGGATCACCAGCTGCTGATTCAGTGAAACATTCACCCCTCCATCCGGTGGTGTCAGGGCCACAATAGCGGGGGCTGTTGCATCCGTTGCCGTGGTGAAAATATAGGTGGACTCATTCGCATCTATTCCCGCATAGGCATTTCCTGAAAGATCCTTGAATGAGTTTTCGGTAAAATTAGTAGCTGTTACCGCATAAATACTTCCGGTCCCTTCGATACCAAGGGTATAATTGACATTGCCCCTCAGGGTATTTGCCGGTACCAGATAGGAAACCACGGAGCCTTTCTCATGAAAGGTATTGTCAATTGTTCCGGATCCTGCTTCGATCCGGTACACCTCATCATGTGTGGAAAGGGCACCGTTGTTGTATTCAATAAATAATTCACCCGTTGACGTGGTAATGTGTTCATTAAACTCCAGAACGATGTAAAAGTCCTGGGTCGGATCAGGAGTGGTGACATCATTATTGATGACCCCTGCACTTCCTGTTACATCAAACGTAACAACGCCGGATGTAGCGGCCGGTAAGTATGCCACATCCAAAATAGTAGGTGCACTCGTTTCTGCCTTTGTGGCAAAATTCCAGTCTGCATTTCCATTTATCGCCAGGCTATTGTTTCCTCTGGCATCTTTAAATGCTCCGGCCGGAATGGTTATGAAATAGTTGGTATTACCCACCAATGGCGTAAAATATGCCCCAGACTGTGAATAAGTGAATATTGATCCGGAATAATCAACTGCATTATTGGGCGTAACAGATGTGGCGGGAAATTGTGCCGCGATCAATTCATTTCCGTCAAAAACCCCATCCCCGTTATCATAATAGATTGTCAGGTTGTTTCCGGCTTGTGCGGTTACACGCTCATTAAATGTCAGGACAAAATCAGTTGTGCCCGGTACAACGGCCGTCGCTCCATCCAGCGGTGAAAGGGTAATGGCAGGAACGGTCGTTTCGGTATTTTGGGTCGTAAAACCCCAAACTGTTTTAGACCATACATTTGTCCCGTCCCAGGAAGCGAGCGTATACACGTCCGTGGAATTTTTTTCTATAAAGGCACCGGCCTCAATTTCAATATAATAAGATGTGTTTCCTGACAGGGTAGTTTGTCCATTCAGGGAGCTTGACAAAGCATAGGTAAAGACCGTATTGCCACGGGAGGCCACACCCTGTGTCACATCAAATTGTAGTGCCCGCACATCATCTGATGCATATCTCACATAAAATTTCTTTGCCGACACAGCGGCTACTGCCTCGTTAAATTCAAGCACAAGGGAGCCGGTTTCATTGACGGCTGTACTTCCCGGTGTTGGTGCTATGGAGGTAATCCCCGTAGCCAGGACATACGGTGTTTTTGCATCATCGGCTACCCTGTAGGAAAGCTTGCTGTCCGCAATGAGCCCTCCACCTACATAGGCAGCGATTCCACGCGATTCTTTGTCCTGAAATGCTCCTGCTTCTATTTCAATGTAAAAATCCTGGCCGGGACGTAAGGTTCTGCCGAATGCATCTGTAAGCGTGGCCAGGTCGATGGTCACCGTACGGGTATAGGTAGATACGCCCGTATTGATATCCACACGTTTAAATTCCTCTCCGTTTAGGTAGTAGAAAATGATGTCGCCATCACCTGTACCGGAGACAACAGGCTCGTTAAACGTAAGCACCAGATCATTGGCAGCCGTAGAAATCGTCAATGTATTGTCTGCCGGTGAAACTGCTTCCAATATCGGGGATGCATTATCCGAAATGGTGGTAAACCCGGCACCTGCCCCATCGTATGCATCCAGTGTGTTCCCGGTAGCATCGGTAAAGGCTGATGCGGCAATATGAATATGGTAGCCATTTGCTCCTTTGAGGCTTTCCGGCAATGGATAGGTATAGCGGGTTTTTCCATTACTTGCAACCCCATTTTTTGCCGATAGATAAAAATCGACTGATTCATCCGAATCGAAATAGACCGAGATATTGCCTGTTGTAGCATCTGGGTTAACGGGTTCTGAAAAATCAATGATCAGGTCACTGTTTAATGTAAAATTTCCATTCGCATCAGCAGCCAGTTCATAGGACGTAACCGTAGGTTTTCTGACCACAGCCTCCCCAACGGTGAAGGTATAGTAATTATTGGAATGATTCACCCCAAGGTATGGGTTTGGGGCGGGTGTTGTCCCATCGGATGCAGTAGCCTTATCCTCAAAGGCACCGAAAACAATTTCCAGCGACAACTGGCTTCCGGAAGGGATTTGAGGGGCAAAAGATGACAGGTCAAAACGTACAAACCGTGTGTGTGTGGTTACAGCAGATCCTGCCCCGTCTACAAAGGTTACGTACTGGGTGCCTGCACCTAAATTTGAATTGACATAGGTATTGATCGCCAACAGGTTATCCCCATTAAACAATTGATCGTTTGTGTTTTTGAAATAAAAGGTCAGGTCATCATTGGTGGATGCTGTCGCCAGTATGGGCTCATTGAATGTGATCTCAAACCTGATATCATTTTCACTCTGGGTAGTTCCGTTTATGGGTGTACCGCTGGTCAGCCATTTGATACTCTGTATTTTAGGGTTAAATACATCCGTAATCGTGGTGAAATTCCATGGATTATTGAGGGTTCCGCCCCCTGCCAATCCCGGATAATTATTTCCATCCAAATCAGTAAAAGCAGTATTTGGAATGGTAATGGTATAGTTCTTTGCATTGATCAGTGAGTCAAGACCGGAATTGGTGGAAGTACCACTGGCTAAGGAAAAGGTAACGACATTTTTATCCAAAACCACTCCCGCATTTGTTACATCAATGATTATTTGATCTGCCGGTACGCCGTTGTAGTCGACTATAAGATTACCAGATCCTTTTTGTACATCTGTATCAAAACGAATCGTGAAACCGGTAGCTACTGCGATATCGACTCCCTCATCTATGGGTGTAAGTCCCTTGATAAAGGGTGCTACCAAATCTGTCACAGTCGAATACGTTTGTGACGTGGAATTTGCAGCTAAATCTACCACCTTGCCCGCTAACAGGGTAATGGAAGGTGTCGCATCGGTATCATAAGTCGTACCTTCCGTAAGGGTGATGGTCAGGCCGCTATCATTTGCCGTGCCAGTTGCCGTACTGGTAATCGTATATCCGGCAATCGTAAATTCGGAATTGTCAAAAGGTATAGCGGCATCATCCAGCACTTCTGAAAATGTAACATTCAGTTGATCAATTTTACCGTTCAGGTTGCTGTCAACTGTATTTGCTGCAGTAATTACCGGCGGAGCACCATCTGTAGTTGCCAAATAATTAAAATTTGTCGCTACTGCATTATTGGCCGCATCCCTGATTTTCCCACTTAACAAACGAATATCTGGTTTTACCCCAGTGTCGTCGGAACCAATTTCAGCAAGCTTGATCACCACCTGAGGGTCATTTAAGATGACGCTCAAAACATCCGTATCGCTATAGTCCGGTGCTGCAAACGTTCCAGCATCCTTTACTATAAAGGTAGTAGCATTCAGCACAGATACGGCATCGGCAA
>JAOUOM010000148.1 GCA_029880385.1 Cyclobacteriaceae bacterium
TCAATCCTGGCGGGGGCATGAGCCAGTATGGAAAAGTCCTGTTTAAAAATCTGGCTCTGGGTATTCTCCCCCTCGACGAAGAACAAAACACCTGGCTGGTAGGTCAATGGCGCTATCCATTAAATGAATACTCCTGGGAAATTCCCATGGGAGGGGGTAAAATTGGCATTGACCCGCTGATATCCGCACAACGGGAATTAAAAGAAGAAACGGGGCTTACGGCCAAAAAATGGAGTGAAATCCTAAAAATTCATACGTCAAATTCTGTCACCAATGAAGTTGGCTATGTCTATCTGGCCGAAGGGCTTGAACAGGGCGAGACGGAATTTGAGGAAACCGAAGACCTGGCCATCCGCAAAATTCCCTTCAGAGAGGCCGTTGCCATGTGCATGAGGGGGGAAATAACCGATAGCCTGAGCCTGGCCGGCCTATTGAAACTGGCCCGCCTGCTGGAAATATAAGCTGCCAGCCGGTATCCAACGGAGGGAAATACCGTATTTTCGTGCCCTTATTATGACAATTAAGCAACATTTAAAGAAAAACATTACCCTTGCTTTCCCTGTGATGGTTGGCCAGTTGGGCCATATTATGGTCGTTGTAGCGGATACGGCCATGGTGGGCAGGGTTGGGGTAATCCCGCTGGCAGGGGCAACCTACGCAGGTACATTTTATCATTTGCTGATGCTATTTGGCATTGGTGTGTCGTATGCTATTACGCCCCTGGTAGCTGCCACAAACCCCACAGACCGTAACAGGCTGATCGGTTTTTTGGAAAATGCCTTTGTCCTCAACCTGATGCTTGGCATCCTGTTGTTTCTGCTTGGGCTGGCCATATGGCCCTTTCTGGGGTATTTTGGCCAGGAGGCAGACGTGGTAGCAGCTGCAAAGCCCTACCTGTTAATAGTTTCGGCAAGCCTGGTACCCCTGATGGTCTTTCAGACGTTTCGGCAATATACAGAGGGGTTGTCAGACACCTTTAACCCCATGGTCATTTCGATTGTCACCAACCTCCTCAATGTAGGCTTAAACTACCTGTTGATTTTTGGGCATTTTGGTTTTCCGGCACTTGGGCTCAACGGAGCCGGCTATGCCACACTCATCGCACGGGTCGTAATGGCCGTATTGATGATGGCCGTTATTTACCCCAAATGGAAAGGCATGGTCTTGCGTTTCGACACGGGTCAGCTGACCAAAATGCTGCGCCTCGGCCTTCCGTCAGGCTTACAATATATTTTCGAAGTTGGGGCTTTTGCGATGGCGGCAATCATGGTAGGCTGGATAGGTGCCGAAGCACTAGCTGCTCATCAGATCGCACTCAACCTGGCTGCCATTTCGTATATGGCCGCTACTGGAATAGCTGCCGCCTCAACCATTCGCATCGGCAACCAAATCGGGCTGAAGGATCTGGTCAACCTGAAGATGGCCGGATATAGCTGCATGGGGCTGGTGACGGTCTTTATGGGATTTTGCGGACTCGTGTTCATTGTTTTCCGTCATGCGCTGGTAGCCCTGTACATTGATGATCCGGGCGTTCAGGCATTGGCTGCTTCCCTGCTGATCATAGCTGCGGGATTTCAGGTTTCGGATGGCCTGCAAACCGTAGGACTGGGGGTATTGCGTGGGTTAACCGATGTAAAAGTACCCACGATTGTGACCTTTGTTTCGTTTTGGCTGATTGCCATACCGGGGAGTTACCTGCTTGGTTTTGTCTTTGACCTGGGCATCAAAGGAGTATGGTACGCCCTGTCTGCCGGTTTGTCGATTGCTGCGGTCATGCATATCCTCAGGTTTAGGGCCAAAACGAAGGATTTACGGTTTTGACAGGTTTATACCACATTAAATCGTAGAAAAGGGCCATAAAGTGGCTCTATAGCCCTGGGCGTGGGCAGCATGCAGGCCGGTGGGGAGCACAGGCGTACAGTGGCCTGGGGGCGAGCCTCTCCTGCTCCTGTTTATTCAACTTTTCATTTGTGGGACAGGGAAAGCGATGCCGCTTCCCAAAAGTTTTTCCATCTTTGCAGCACCATGCAAAAAGACATCACTGACATTCGTATCGGCGTATTGGGGGGCGGCCAGCTGGGGCGCATGATGCTACAGTCGGGCATCAATTTGAACCTGGATATTGCCTTTCTGGATCCTGATCCACAGGCCCCCTGTGCCTCACTGGTGCCGGAATTTACCTGTGGTTCACTCACGGATTTTGATACGGTCTATGCCTTTGGCCGGGACAAGGATGTCCTTACCATCGAAATCGAAAATGTAAATACAGCAGCCCTACGCAAGTTGCAGGCGGAAGGGAAAAAGGTTTTTCCCCAACCCGACATCATTGAACTGATCCAGGACAAACGAAAGCAAAAGACCTTTTACAAAGCCAACCGGATACCCACGGCCGATTTTGTGCTGACGGAAACCCGTGACGATGTACGCAAACACCTGACGATGTTGCCCGCGGTGCATAAACTGGGGAGGGAAGGTTATGATGGCCGGGGTGTACAGGTATTGAAATCGGAAAAAGACCTTGAGCTGGCCTTTGACAAACCGGGACTGCTGGAGCCATTGGTGGATTTTGAAAAAGAAATCAGTGTGATCGTTGCGCGAAACGAGCAAGGGGAAGTCCGGGCATTTCCGGTAGTCGAGATGAGTTATCATCCCGAAGCCAATCTGGTAGAATTCTTGTTTTCTCCAGCCGAAATAAGCCAAGAAGCCGAGGAAAAAGCGCGCGAACAAGCCATTGACCTGATCCAAAAACTGGATATGGTAGGTTTGCTGGCCGTAGAGATGTTTCTGACACGCGATGGCAATATCCTGATAAATGAAGTGGCACCCCGTACACACAACAGTGGCCACCACACCATAGAAGCCAATATTACTTCCCAGTTTGAACAACATCTGCGCGCGATACTGGGTCTGCCACTAGGCTCCACGGAACTCCTGGTGCCGGCAGCCATGATCAACCTGCTGGGTGAACCCGGCCACTCCGGACATGCGCGTTATACCGGCATGCGGGAATCGATGGCCCTGGAAGGTGTACATATCCATTTGTATGGAAAAAAAGTGACGAAGCCTTTTCGAAAAATGGGCCACGTGACCGTGACCGATGCCAATCTGGAGCAGTTGAAGCAAAAAGCCATGAAAATAAAGGAACAATTAAAAATAATCGCATGAGCAATCCCGTTGTAGGCATTATCATGGGCAGCCAGTCGGACCTCACGGTGATGTCAGAAGCTGCCGAAATCCTCGAACACCTCCATGTACCGTTTGAGGTTTCCATCGTCTCGGCCCACCGTACGCCTCATCGCATGTTTACCTATGCAGAGGAAGCACGGAAGCGGGGTTTGCGTGTGATCATAGCCGGTGCCGGCGGTGCCGCACATTTGCCGGGAATGGTGGCCTCCCTGACTACCCTTCCGGTCATAGGTGTTCCCGTTAAATCGAGTAATTCGATCGATGGATGGGACTCTGTCCTTTCGATCCTGCAAATGCCCGGAGGCATACCGGTAGCCACTGTGGCACTGAACGGGGCAAAAAATGCCGGTATACTGGCGGCTGAAATCATCGGTTCAACAGACAGCCAAATCGCAGATAATCTGGAGAAATATAAAACAGACCTTCGCGAAAAGGTGCTGGAAAGTGTCAAAGACCTGGAAGCAAATGGCTGGAGGGGCAAAAAAATTGGTTTCTGACCCGTAAGCCCGGACGGGGGCATCTTCCCAACAAAAACGACTGTCATTAAAAATATGGCAAAAATACGCGGCTAATTACCGGATATTTTGTAATTTATGGAATAGATGGCGGGTCTATTCTTCGATATCGTTTTATGTGGTATTTCCTATACGGTTCTTCTTGTCATTATATTTTGGAAAAAAAAGGACAATACCCCTCCCATCAAACCCGAAAACGATGAAGGTGAAGGAGGGATACTAACCTGTTCAGGCCCAAAGCTGGATCTTCCGCCGGGAGTCAGCTGGCCGGTGGATGGATCCCCTAAGCACAGGGAAAAAATAGAAGAGGAATTATTGGCCTGATGCAGGCAACACGTTTCCTTCAATACGAAACCATACCGTATCTTTCATTACGATTTTTTGATAGCCCCGAAACAAATAGGATGAAATAACACCCCCATCAAATGTAAGCTGGTACTTTCGCCAGGTCGTATAAATTGCCTGTGCTTCGTCATCCGTAAACTCCCCCTCGATCTCATTCAAAAAACCCTGATTGTCGTAGGTATATGACACAAAAACAAGGGGGGATTTTCTATCAGGCAGCGGATAATAGGAAACCTGGTTTCCTTCTATTTGCTGGTACATGGTGCCCTGATATTTTGGTTTGTTCAAATCCAAATCCGTCAACACACCCAGTTCACGTGCCCAGTTTGCCGAATCAAAAAGCAGGGTCTTATTTTCCGTTTCCCCGTCGATTTCCACTGTCTTATATACCCGCACGCCCTCCATTTTTTTCGATTGTTCACGTATCAGCGAATCAAGGCTGATATATTGCCTGGTAAAAGCCCCCTGTTCAGATGGCTGGATACAGGCACCAGCCAGCAGAAGCAGAAGAAAGCCGGTGACGACCTGTCTCATATCAGGATATTTCCGGTCATCTCAGCTGGAACCGGGATGCCCATCAGGTGGAGGATAGTCGGTGCCATGTCGCCCAGTTTGCCCGGTTTCAAATCACCGCGAAGGGTTTTGTCCACTACTATCAACGGCACAAGATTGGTTGTATGGGCCGTATTGGGCGTGCCGTCAGGGTTTATCATCATATCCGAATTGCCATGGTCGGCAATGATCAGTGTGGTATAGTCATTGGCAAGGGCCGTTTCCACCACTGCCTGGGCACATTGATCCACGGTTTCGCAGGCTTTTACGGCCGCTTCGAAAACGCCCGTATGACCAACCATGTCTGGATTTGCAAAATTCAGGCAGACAAAATCCGGGGATTTCGCATTCAATTCGGGGATGATGGCATCCCGGATATCCGCTGCGCTCATTTCCGGCATCAAATCGTACGTAGCCACCTTGGGTGATGGGCATAGCAATCTTTTTTCCCCTTCAAATTCCGACTCACGTCCACCGGAGAAGAAAAATGTAACATGAGGGTATTTTTCGGTCTCAGCAATCCGGATTTGCTTTTTCCCTGCTTTTTCCAACACCTCACCCAGTGTCATCTCGAGGTTATCCTTATTCAGTACCACACGAACACCCTGGAAAGTGTCATCATAGTTCGTTAGTGTGAGATAATGCAGGTTCAGTCGTTTCATCCCTTCCTCCGGAAAATCCTGTTGCGTTAGTACCTGAGTGATTTCCCTTCCCCTGTCGGTACGGAAATTGAAACAGACGACCACATCATCATCGTTGATCGTTGCAACCGGTTGGCCGGCCTTGTTGGTGGCGATTATGGGAAGGATGAATTCATCCGTCACACCTTCGTCATAAGATGCCCGAATTTCGCCCAACACGTCATTGGTTTGTTTCCCGGTACCGTGTACCATCGCATCGTATGCCAGCTTTACCCTTGCCCAGCGTTTGTCCCGGTCCATGGCATAATATCGTCCTGTGACCGATGCCAGCTGACCGCCAACATTAGACATGTGATTATCCAGATCCGTCAAAAAAGCCAAGCCGCTTTTGGGGTCAGTGTCGCGCCCATCGGTAAACGCATGGACAAATACATCCTGACAGCCTGCCTGTTTGGTGGCCGATACCAGGCCCTTTAGATGGTCGATATGCGAGTGCACGCCCCCGTCTGATACCAATCCAATGAAATGGACTGGCTTATTATTTGCCTTGGCATATTCAAATGCTTCGACGAGTACTTCATTTTTTGCCAGGGTGCCATCCTGTACCTGAAGGTTGATTTTTACCAGATCCTGGTACACCACACGTCCGGCACCCAGGTTCATATGCCCTACTTCCGAATTACCCATCTGGCCTTCCGGTAACCCTACGGCCAGCCCGGAAGCCTCCAAT
>JAOUOM010000149.1 GCA_029880385.1 Cyclobacteriaceae bacterium
TCTATCCCCAGTTCCTTTTTTGCCGTACGTGTCAGGTACAAATACCCGCTCAGTGCGCCCAGCATAATCATAAAACCGTAGGTGTGAATGGTAAAATTTCCAATGGTAAAAAATTCCGGATGCATGATTTTCTCTATTTAAATGGATTGTTTTCGTGGGCTGTCTGGCTATCATACACCCGTATGGCCACAACATCTGCCTCGGCTGTGAGCACCTCTCCCGAATACACCTGACAGGACAGGGTAGTTTTCCTCCCTTTTGCCTCTATGACCCTGGCTTTGAGTACAACCTGTTGATGAATAGGAGTAGGTTTCAGATAACGAACAGAAAGCGTCCCTGTTGCATACCTGTATACCGGCTCAGAATCCAGCGACCGGTTTTCACGCCGATAGGCATCTGCCATTGCCGTGCCCATACAATGGCAATCGATCAAGGTGGCCATCACTCCCCCATTTAGCAGATTGGCCCAGCCGTGGTATTTCTCTTCCGGTAGCCACTCACAAACGGACAAGCTGCCATCCCAGAAGCTCTCAATCTGTAAGCCTTCTTCATTGAGCTGTCCGCAACCGTAACAAACGTTCTCAGGCATGTGTGCCTGGAAAAAATCATTCTTTTTTTCCATAATCCTACAGACAAAGGTCAAATATTGGCATAATTAAGCAGAAATACCGATATATCGCAGTTGTATTTGGCTCCTAATCCCAACAGCCTGTTATTTGTTTTTTGCTGATATTTGAACAAAAAAATGATTGAGACCCTAGACCTTCATTTCCTCGGCATTGACCATGCCATCGCCTCGTTTCTCATTCCTACTACCGAAGGGCCTGTACTGATTGAAACCGGTCCGCACTCCACCCTGCGATCATTAGAGGCCAGCGTACAGCAACGCGGTTACAAACTGGAGGAAATCCGACACGTCTTACTTACACATATCCATCTGGATCACGCTGGGGCGGCGTGGTACCTGGCCAGACATGGGGCAACCGTGTACCTTCACCCTTTTGGAGAGGCACATCTGGCCGATCCGTCCAAATTAATGGATTCGGCCAGGCGTATTTACAAAGACCAAATGGATCAACTGTGGGGCGATATGCAACCTATAGCTTCCCAACACCTGCGCACCGTAAAAAACGGAGAGGTGATCGGGATAGGAGGAACCCAATTTCGCTCAATCCATACGCCCGGGCATGCCAGGCACCATATAGCCTGGCAGATGGATCATGTCCTTTTTACTGGTGATGTGGCTGGTGTGAAAATCGGAAACGGGCCTGTAGTACCTCCCTGCCCCCCTCCAGATATTGATCTTGAAGACTGGAACAGGAGCATTGATTTGATCCTGAATGAAAAACCTGAGCAATTGTACCTCACTCACTACGGACAGGTTTTACAGGTGCCCAAACACATGGATGAATTACGAAATATCCTCAACGACTGGGCCTATTGGATAAAAGAAAAATGGGAACAAGGTCTCTCTCCAGATGCCATGACACCCTTATTTTCAGCCTATACCGCCAATCAGCTAAGAAAAAAAGGTGTCTCTGAACATGGGATTGCCCAATATGAAGCGGCCAATCCGGCCTGGATGAGTGTGGCCGGGCTAATCAGATACTGGAAAAAGAGAGCTGAGATGTAATAGTTTGATACCGGAAATAATTGGTTTGGGTTGTACACGGCCATCATTATCCGATTCGGCTGCCTCACTTTTTCCAAAATACAGCCTTTCTTTTCATTTTTGGCAACTCTCGCTTATTGAGATAAATCATTTTCACCCATTGACTCACCTCATGAAACCTCCCTACTGATCTTCTCATCTTGGGCAACTAATTACCCATTTTGATGAAAACCATCCTGGTGCCTACCGACTTTACGACTTGTGCCGAATATGCTTCGGATTTTGCCGCACAACTGGCGGAAAGATGTGGTGCTGAGCTAAGCTTTATCCATGTATTGGAAATACCAAATGGGTTGGATAACGAGTATTATATAAACCATGCGGCCATTGAACAGATGTCGAACGAGGCCGAATCTAAGCTCAAATCGTTATCCAAAAAATACGCTTCCCTCAAAAACATCAAAACCTATTTATCGGCATCGTCCTCGACAGATGGGATCAAAAATAGCATTACCTCGATTGAAGCCGATTTAATCGTAATGGGTACACATGGGGCACATGGGTTCAAAGACTTGGTCTTTGGCAGCAATACTGAAAAAATAGTACGATTTGCGCAATGTCCGGTTATCAGCATACCTATACAGACAGATTTGACCCTGACCAAGAAAGCCCTAATTGCATTTGATCCGGAAGCGTTTCATGAAAACATTATCTGGGAACTCAGGGGGCTTCAGCTTTTAATGGACATTGACCTGCATTTTGTATGGATCAAACCACCGGGCAAAAAATACAAAAAAGAAGAAATCGACTATTTTCTGGAATCCCATTGCCAAAAGGCTGATATTGGCAACTATAAATTATCTGTCATTGATCATACAAATATTGAAGCCGGTATCAACTATGCTGCCGACAATGAGAAAGCCGATCTGATGGTACTAAGCACCCATGCCCGCAAAGGATTGAGCAGATGGCTTATTGGCAGCGTGGCCGAAGGTTTAATAAACAACAGCAACCGTCCGTGCCTGGTGCTACAGCTTCAGGATTTTCAGACCCATCACTTACTGAATCTGGTCAACGAGCAAAATTCCATCTGATGATCTGGTTCAGTTTATCCGGAGATGTCACCCGGATTTTTCCGGATTGGATTTCGATCACATTTTCATCTTTAAAATCTGACAAGACCCGTATAACCGATTCTGTAGCAGTCCCGACCATGTGGGCCAAATCGTCACGGCTAATGGTTATCTCGGGTTGATTTCCGTACTTTTCATACAAGGTCAGAAGTGCTTCGGCCGTACGCTGACGGACTGAATTATAGGCCAGGTTCAGGAGACGTTCCTCTTTTTCAGAGACTTTATTGCTCAACATTTCGATAAACTTGTTGGCAACATCCCGATTGGTATAGATAAGTGTGAAAAAATCTTTTTTAGGAATGAGGGCAAGTTCGCTGTTTTCGATTGCCGTGGAAGATTCCCGATATTCCGAATTTTCAAGAAGTGCTTCGTAGCCGAAAAACTCCCCCTTGCCATAAATCCCAATGATCAGCTCTTTGCCATCTTCATTGGTTTTAAACTCCTTTATTTTTCCTTCGAGTATATAAAACAGGTAATTTGGCAAATCCCCTTTTCGAAAGATTTCACTTTTCTTGTTATAGGTTCTTTTTTTCCTTTCATTCGATAAATCTTCCAGCTTACCTATTGCGCGTGCATCGGTAATAAACTCATTGATCCCTTCGTAATTTTGGGCATAATCCGTTGTGTTTATTTCGCGTTTTCTGAGGCGACTTTCAATGGCATCCAAAAGCTCTGTATCATCAAAAGGCTTGGTCAGATAATCATCGGCACCCATGTTCATGCCCTTTCTGAAGTCCATTTTTTCCGTTTTGGCAGTAAGGAAAATAAAAGGGATTCGGGCTGTATTCTTATTTTTTGATAGGATGTGCAATACACCAAATCCGTCCAGTTCGGGCATCATGATGTCACAAATGATTAAATCAGGATTCTCATTCATCGCCTTGTCTACGCCGATTTTACCATTTTCTGCCGTAATAACCTGAAAATTTGCAAGTTCAAGTATTTCGGCAGTGTTTTCCCGCACTTCCAGGTTGTCTTCAATCAGTAAAATCTTTTTCATTATATGAATTTTTTGGTAATGATAGCGTAAACGTAGTCCCTTTGCCCAATTGGCTCACAAAGGAAATAGTGCCATGAAGTAGATCCACGTATTTTTTTACAATATTAAGGCCCAAACCTGTTCCTTGTATGTTTGTGGCATTTTTTGCTCTAAAAAACCTTTCAAACATGTGGATTTGTTCTTCGGCAGGTATCCCCATGCCATAATCGGTAATATGAATTTTTACCTGTTCCTCCTGTTCCTCGATTGATAGTAGGATTTGGCTGTTTTCGGGCGAATATTTGGTAGCATTTGACAATAAATTGGTAAGAATATTTTTCAATAACTTTTCATCTACTGTAATATCTATTGGTAGCGAAATAGTTTCGTACTGGTATTTTTGGCCGGGTTTGAGGATCCCATCCAAATCGGAAAGTACTTGCTGGATATATTCCCCTAAAGAAATTCGTTGTTTTAAGAGTTGGATTTTGCCTTCTTCCAATCTGCCCAGTGACAAAAAATCATTGAGTATGTCTGTCAGGTTTTTAACCGATCCTTTTACACGCTCAATATGACGCAATGTTTTATCTGTCTGGCCAACCTCAATGTATTTCTGAATCAGGGAAACAGATGACAATATCGAACTAAGTGGCGTTCTAAACTCATGGGATGCCATGGAAACAAACCTTGACTTTAATTCATTAAGATCCCGCTCTTTTGCCAATGACTGGCGCGCTTCTTCCTCTGCTCTTTGCCGTTCCTTTACTTCCGATTGTAATTTCAGGTTCATTTCTTCCAACTGAAGAATGGTACGATCCAGATCCTGTGTCCTTTTATTTACACGATGTTCCAATTCTGTCGCATAGGTAATAAGCTGTTCCTCACTACGCTTTAATTTTTCTTCAACTTTTTTTCGTGCAGAAATATCGATTACAAAAACCACGACGTACTCCCGATCGCTAATCGTGACCTTGGACAAACTGACTTCTAAAGGGAATTGACTGCCGTCCTTCCGCTGTCCTAATAAGTCCCTTCCTATTCCCATCGAACGTGGTTTAGGATCTTGCTTATATTTTTCCCGATAGGTATGATGTCTGCCTCGAAGTGAAACCGGTACTAGTAAATCAACATTTTCACCCTTCAAGTCGCCAGTAGGATATCCAAACATTTTTTCACACACCGGATTTACAAGATGGATAATTCCCTCATTGTCCACGACAAAAATCCCCTCATTGGAATAATTAAATATAGTACGGAAGCTACTCTCTTTTTCAAAAAACGTTTTTTCGTCTCTAGCATTCTCCATAGCCCAATAATACGAAATCGGATGATAAAAATCATAAAAACGCATGCGTATACGTTCGTGATTCCCTCAATTAGAAATTCTACTTTTATGCTTCAAAAATTGCAACAACTAAATTATGGCCAAATTTAAAAGAATTCTTTTCCCCGTTAATGGAAATGAGTCAGCATTGAAATATGCGGTAGACATGGCCAAACAATACAATGCAAAACTTTTTTTGTTACATACCTATCGACTAATCGACTTGCAAAAGCAATTTGAAAACAAAGGAACAAAATCGCTTAAACGTACCATTGATGACTCTTTTGAAGAAGAGTTCGAAAAAAAATATGGACACAGGTTTGTTGCCGCGGATATTGACTATGAATTTTTAATAGAAATTGGTTTTCTGACTGATCGAATAGTAGCAAATATCAAGGAAAAAAACATTGATATGCTTTTGCTGGAGGGTCTCGTCAATAATAATGATGACTCACTTATGGAAAGATTTGCTGAATTAAACATTCCGGTTTTATTGATCCCGGATACTATTAAATCAAGCACAAATCTCGTCTTCTGACATGCATCATTGGTTCAATTGATGGCAATCATGCCACCAAAACAAAAGAATCCTTAGCTTTCTTTTGTGTTGCCGAAACAGGGCATTCACCTTGAAAGGCCTCTGGTAACTCAGACAACATAGCATCCCATTAATCCTTACGGTCATGAGACACATTTTAGTTCCTACAGATTTTTCGGATTGTGCCACTTGGGCGGCACAAACGGCCATAGAAATAGCAAAATTATCAGGTGGCGAGGTTCATTTTCTACACTATATGTCTATCCCCATTAATTGGATACAAATGGAACAGGATCAGGAAAAATTATACCCGGATGTAACCGAAGATGTGAAACATGCCAATTCCGAACTAATGAGATTACTTTCAATGGCCGAGAAACA
>JAOUOM010000150.1 GCA_029880385.1 Cyclobacteriaceae bacterium
CCTGTTATCACCTGGCCAAATCCGGTGCTAGTGTACTGGGGCTCGAACAATTTTCACTTGCCCATTCGTTTGGTTCGCAAGCCGGGCAGAGTCGATTGATACGTAAGGCCTATTTCGAACATTCGGATTATGTGCCTTTGCTTGAGCGCGCATATGAAAACTGGCAGGAAATTGAAGAGAAATCCGGCACAAGCCTCTATTTTCCCACCGGCATTGTCTACATGGGCCCCCATGACCATTCCATGATGCAGGGCATCCGCTATTCTGCCGATAAATATGCCATTCCATTGGAGCAGGTCGATGCAGCACGCGTCCCCGGATTTCAGATGCCGACAGGTTTCGATGTTCTCCTGGAGCCTGATGCGGGGTTTGTGACACCCGAGCGTGCCGTGCTTGCTTTTTCTGAAGAAGCCATCCGGCTGGGTGCCGTCATTCATTCAAATTGCCGGGTGGAACATATGGAAAAAAACGGAGGGGTTTACCTGATCCAGACCCCTCATGGGCAGTTTAAGGCTGCCAAATTAGTGGTTACGGCTGGTGCCTGGACACGGCAGTTGCTTCCTGATCTGGGTACCCCCTTGATCGTGACGGAGCAGTGGCTGGCCTGGATGCGACCAACGGATTGGGAAAAATATTCGCTCGAAAATTTCACCTGTTGGGGATATATGGAGCCGGAAACGGACGCTTTACTATATGGCTTTCCCGTTTTGCCAGCGGGTGAATTTGGAGGGCCAATTGGCATGAAAGTAGCCTTGCACAAGCGGGGGCAATCGATTCTACCATCGGAAAAATCGCAGGCGGGATACCATGTGGATAACGCAAACCTGTTGAAACGGCTGATCGATCGGGTAATGCCGGGAGCTGTTTCCGACATCCTCTCCATGAAAAGTTGCTTGTATAACTATTCAAGTGATGAACATTTTATTGTCGATCATCACCCGGCTGATGCCGACATGCTCGTGGCTACCGGGTTTAGCGGGCATGGGTTTAAGTTTGCCCCGGTAATTGGTGAAGTGATCGCTGACCTGACCCTGAAAGGGGCTACTGATTTGCCTGTGGACTTTTTGAAATTGGATCGTTTTCACAAAGCCGGGTCAGTCCGGTAGGTTGAGAAGGGTCGACAGGTTTCGCAGGATTTTTTTTCGCAGGATACGGGGAAAATGGCGTTTTAGCACCCATCGTGTACGGGCTTTTTGCGGGTGGAGTACATAGAGTCGGCGATTGGCAGCACCCTCCAGACAAACTCGTGCGAGTTCCGGGGCGGTGGTGGTAGAATTTTCCATTTGCCGGGTAGCAAACGCCCGTACCCTTTCACTGCCCTGAGAAAATTGCATGATGTTGGTTTTGAAAAAGGTGGGCAACAATACCGTAACGCCTACTTGATAAATGGCCAGTTCATAATACATGGTTTCCGAAAGGGAAATCACAGCAGCTTTCGATGCATTGTAGGCCGACATGCCCGGTGGATTGACAAAGCCGGCAGCACTTGCAATGCTGATGATTTGACCACTTTTTTGTTTTTGAAAGACCGGCACAAAGGATTTGAACCCGTGTAACACACCATACAGGTTGATTTCGATCATCCGCTTCCACAGGCTGGTAGTATAATCTGACAGCAGGTCACCGTCACCGATCCCGGCATTATTGATCAGCAAATCGAGCCCGCCCAGTGTATCAAGGCATTGGCGTGCTGCCTGCAAATAGGCTTGTTCATCCGATACATCCAACTGGCAGGAATAAGCTTTCCCCCCCAGTGAGTTGATTTCCCTGCATGTCTGCTCAAGCGGGCCGGGTTGAATATCTGAAACGAATATATGCCAGCCATCGCGTGCCAGCCATTGACAGAATGACTTGCCCAGTCCGGATCCGGCACCTGTGATGAAGGCGCGCTTCCCTGGAAAACGCTGGCTGATTTTTAAGTTCATAGCCTATAAAATGGGCCCGTTTAATAAGCCCCCGTCCTGGACCAGCGTGGATCCGGTCATATACGATGAGGCCTTGGATGCGAGAAATACGGCCAATCCGGCCATTTCCTCCGGCTCGGCCATCCTTCCCAGTGGGATTTTTTCGATGAGCCGGTTGTGCACATTCTCATTTGACCACAGCATTTTGCTTAGCTTGGTTTTGACAAAGCCCGGGCAGATCACATTGACCCGTACCTTGTCTTTTCCCCACTCTGCTGCCTGGTTTTTCGTCAGCATGATGAGGGCAGCTTTGCTCACATTATAGGCCGAAAACAGGGCAGAAGCGTGGATGCCTTCAATGGAACTGATGTGAATGATGCTTCCTTCTCCGCTGGCTTTCATCTGAGGATAGACGAGGTTGCTAAGTAAAATGGCAGCTTCGAGATTAATATTCATGGTTTTTTGAAATGCTCCCATGTCCAATTCCTCAATAGGCCCAAAAAACGGATTTGTAGCTGCGTTATTCACCAGTATGTCCACAGGGCCGAAGTGCCCGTTCGTCTGCTGTACGAGGGAGGCCAGTTGGTCTTTGTCACCTACGTGGCAGGCAATGCCCTGGGCACGATGCCCTGCCGTGCGTAGTTCGGTGGCCACTTCATCCACGGCTTCCTGATTGCGTGACGACACCACCACCTGGGCACCTGCCTGTGCCAGGCCTAGGGCGATGGCTTTTCCAATCCCTTTTGAAGCACCTGTGACGATGGCTGTTTTTCCTGTGAGGTCGAATAAGGCACGTATATCCATGGGCAGAGGGCTTGGTTTCTACGTGTAAATTGATGGATAAATACCGGTTTGTCAAGAAACTGACCGGTATTTTGAATGCAGCTCTTGGAAAACAGACAAAATTTCTTACGCCTGATCCCGTCCTTCTGAAAAGTAATTGACCAGTACGGATTTCATTTCCATTTTACCAGTGGCTATCTCATTGATTTCATCCCACACTTCCGGGGCAATCATTCGCCGGAGCGGCTGATCCAGGGTTGGGATTTGATCAAATACGCTTGCCACCTGTTGGTCCCATTGAAGATGGTGCCTGACCAGATCATCCGGGTATATGATTTTACGGTCGGTTCCTTCATCGAGTGGCTCAAAGGGTTCCAGAATATTCAGGTTGCCATAATCATTGGTGATTTCTTCGCCCGGTGCTATGTCACGAATGGCGACTTCAAACCCATAAGCCGTGGAAAGGCAGTTAGGTTTGAAGCTATGATTGACAAAGCGGCCATGATCCCAGCAAAACACAAAATATCCTTTGTTGTTTCGAAAGGAATAGGTTTCTACAATCTCCCTGTATACAGGTGGGAGGGCATAAAACTCCGCTGGGGGAAATTCACGATCCAGCTCATCTTTTACCCATGTAATGGTGCCAGCGGGTATCCGTCTGGTCGCTACCACGCCATACCCGACTATTTCGCTTATGTATTTTGTTTCCGTATGCGGATGGATCATTTTTTTGCCGGTCAGCTTCCTTTATTACGATACGATATTGATAATCCGCTTGGGTACAATGATGACTTTTTTGGGTGATTTTCCTTCCAGCCATTTTTGTACTATGTCGTTCTGGAGTACCTGATTTTCTATTTCCTGGACTGCCATATCCAGTGGGAATGTAATTTTGACCCTCATTTTTCCATTGATGGAGACGGGGTATTCAAAATTTGACTCAATCAGGTATTTTTCCTCGACACGAGGGTAGGTAGCTGTGACCACACTGCCGGAATGCCCCAAACGATGCCATAATTCTTCGGCAAGAAACGGAGCAAATGGCGACAGGGCGATTACCATGGGTTCCAGGATGGCCCGTTTTGTACACGCGAGGCTTGTCAGCTCGTTTACGGCGATCATAAAGGAACTGACCGATGTATTGAGGGACAGGCTGCTAATGTCATCTTCCACTTTTTTGAGTAGCGCATGCAGGATTTTCAATTCCTCTGCTGTCGGGTTTTGATCGGTTACGGCAAATGTATCCCAGTCGAAAAACAGGTTATAAAAACGTCGTAAAAACTTGAATACCCCTTCAATTCCATTGGTATTCCATGGCTTGCTCTGTTCGATCGGACCGAGGAACATCTCATACATGCGCAACGTGTCCGCACCGTATTTTTGGATCAGGTCATCCGGGTTTACGACATTGTATTTCGATTTGGACATTTTTTCAACCTCGGCTCCACACCTGAATTTGCCATTTTCCGTGACAAATTCTGCTTTTTCGGCATCCGGCCTGAATTTCTTGAATGCTTCAATGTCCATTACATCATCCTTTACGATGTTTACGTCCACATGGATTGGCGTCACGGAATGGTCGCCAATCAGGCCTTTGGACAGGTACCTGTTCTCGCCATTTACCCGATAGGCAATGCTGGACCGACCCTGTATCATGCCCTGGTTGATGAGTTTACGCGCAAATTCGTCGACTTTGATGTAGCCACGGTCATAGAGAAACTTTGTCCAGAAACGGCTATACAGCAAATGGCCGGTGGCATGCTCGGCCCCTCCCATATAAAAGTCCACATCCTTCCAGTAGTCCAGGGCATTTTCCCCTGCAAATTCCGTTTGGTTCTGCGGATCCATGTAGCGGAAAAAATACCAGGATGAGCCAGCCCAGCCGGGCATGGTGGTCCATTCATAATCGTAGGTGCCGTTTGCTTTCCAGTTTTCGGCACGGGCCAGGGGAGGTTCTCCATCTTCGGTAGGCAGGAATTTGTCCACGGGAGGGAGCTCCAGCGGCAATTCACTGTCTGCCAGCAGGAAGGGGATACCGTCTTGGTAATAGACCGGAATGGGCTCTCCCCAATAGCGCTGGCGGCCAAAGATGGCATCCCGGATTCTGAAGTTTACCTTTCGGATGCCTACCCCTTTTTCCTCAATAAAACGGATGGCCCGTTCAGTTGCTTCCGCATAGGTAAGGTCATTAAGGATTCCGCTATTGATCATTTTCCCTTCCTTTGTGGGGTCGGCCTGCGTTTCTATGTCCATTTTTTCATAAACGGGCACGATGGGCAGGTCGAAATATTTGGCAAAATCATAGTCGCGCTGATCCCCGGAAGGAACCGCCATCACGGCACCGGTACCATAGCCGGAGAGTACATAGTCGGCGATCCACACGGGCACTTTTTCATTGGTAAAAGGATTGAGGGCATATGCCCCGGTAAAAACCCCCGATACTTTTTTCACATCGCTCATTCGTTCCCTTTCCGAGCGGTTTATGGCCTCGGCCACATAGGCATCAATGGCTGATCGCTGCGCAGGTGTGGTGATTTTGCTGACCAGGTCACTCTCGGGTGCCAGGGTCAGGAACGTAACGCCATAGATGGTATCGATACGGGTGGTAAAAACACGGATTTTTTCTGCATGGCCTTCGAGCTGAAAATCCAGCTCGGCACCGATGGACTTGCCGATCCAGTTGCGCTGCATTTCTTTGATAGGTTCCGGCCAGTTGATCGTGTCCAGTCCATTGAGCAGGCGGTCGGCATAAGCGGTAATGCGCATGGACCACTGGGGCATTTTTTTTCTGATTACCGGGTGGCCGCCCCGTTCGCTGTAGCCGTCTTTTACCTCATCGTTCGAGAGTACCGTGCCCAGGGCCGGGCACCAGTTGACAGATGTTTCGGATATATAGGTCAGCCGGTAGTCGAGCAGGGTTTTTGCTTTTTCGGCTTCCGATTTTGACTGCCATTCACCCGCCGTGAAGGGCAGGGTGTCTTCGGCACATGCAGCTTTAATGGCCGAATTTCCACTTTTTTCAAACTGGGCGATCAGGGTATCAATCGGCTCGGCCTTGTCGGTAGCTTTGTTGTACCAGGAGTTAAACAGCTGTTTGAAAATCCATTGCGTCCATTTATAGTACGAGGCATCACTGGTGCGGACTTCACGCGACCAGTCGTAGGAAAAGCCCAGGTCGCGGAGTTGCTCCTTGTAGCGTGTGATGTTGTTTTCAGTCGTTACGGCCGGGTGTTGGCCGGTCTGGATGGC
>JAOUOM010000151.1 GCA_029880385.1 Cyclobacteriaceae bacterium
ACGTACCTTCTATAGTGGTGGCAAATACAGCCTGTATGGTTTTCGACGCTACGATGATATCCGGCTGGTGCTGTATCCTGAGTTGGCAATGGGCTACTACGGGGGTGACCCGGACAATTTCACTTTTCCACGCTACAACCTGGACTTCACCTTTTACCGCGCATACAACGAGGCCGGCGAACCCCTGATGCCAGCCAATTACTTTGCGTTTAATCCCGCTGGTGCCGTGGAGGACGAGCCTGTGTTTGTGATCGGAAATCCCGGAAGTACCGGCCGTTACCTCACCATGGCCCAGCTGTATTGGCAGCGTGATGTATCCCTGCCGGCTACCCTGAGTTACCTGCGCAACCGCATGGATATACTGATGAAAGCCGCCGAAACCATCGAAGATGTGTACGTGAAGGATAGTGTGACCAACCTCGCTTTTAGCCTGAGCAATGCCAATAAAGCGTATACAGGCCGACTGGAAGGTATGTACGATGCCGTGCTGATGACGAAAAAAGAGAAAAAGGAAAATCAGGTACGGGCCAATGCCCGGATGGAAGGTGGCGATCCCTGGATCGGCCTGGAAGATAATTACAAAGTGATGGGACGCTATTTTGCCGACATGTTTTTACTAAGTCCAAATGCCTTGAAGGGAAAGGTAAATCAGATCATCCATCTGCTGGCTGATTATGCGACAGCATTGGAAAACGGGGAAACGGAAGCTATGGAAAAACACAAACAGGCCATGATCAAACTTGTGACAGATTTTGACAGAAACCTGGAACGGGCACTTTTTGCTGCCCAACTGAACGAGCTTAACCAATATTCAAAGGGTAATTACATCCGGCCATTACTGGGCAATATGAAACCGTACGACAAAGCGGCCAACCTGCTTGAGTCGAGTCTGTTGCTTAACGATCCGGACAAATTTTTCGCACTCAAAAGCAACAAACTGGACAAAGAACCACTGATGGCATTTGCCCGTGCATTCGTACCTGCCTTTCGTGAGGCTATCAGCTTTGTCCGCAAAGTAAACAATGATAACAAAGACCTGGAATCGAAGATCATGAATGTTCAGTTCCAGATCAACGGCATAGATAGTCCGCCTGATGCAACCTTTAGTCTGCGAATGGCAGATGGCCGGGTAAAGGGATATGACTACAACGGCACAACAGCACCAACCAAAACGACATACTTTGGCCTGTACGACCGGCATTACAGCTTTGATGGCAAGTACCCGTGGAACCTTCCGGCACGCTGGATGAACCCACCCCTTGAACTACTCAGGGCACCACTCAACTTTGTTAGTACGGCTGATATCATTGGCGGAAATTCCGGCAGTCCGGTTATCAATCAAAAGGCAGAAGTCGTGGGGTTGGTTTTTGACGGAAACATCGAAAGCCTGCCCGGCTACTTTATCTTCGATGACACGTCAAACCGAACAGTGAGTGTTCATGCAGGGGGCATTGCGGCGGCAGTCAAATACATTTACAAAGCCGACCGCTTACTAAAGGAACTCAATTACGAATAATCATGAGAGCTGCCTCCGGGCAGCTTTTTTTTTGCCCCATACGACTGACATCCGGAAATATAAACGTAAGAAAGCGTACTTCCGGATTTTCGGCTTGCCTTTTCCCCGGGCATATCTACCCCCAAAAGAGCAGACAAAGCCCCTGTCACATTTTTATAGGTGTGAATTTCAAAAATCCCTATCTTGACATTTTGCCATAAGTCCCTTCGTATGAAAAAGTATTTATTTCCTTTTTTGCTCTTTGGTATAGCCTGCCAGCCTGCTTCCGATAGCGGGCAATCTTTCTCCACAGGTGCGATCTACGAATATTCTGCTTCCGAACCCCGATGGATAAGCTTTGAAAACCCGACGGGAACCCCTGGGCAGGGGGGTATCGAAAACAATGGAGCCAAAGGCCATCCCTACGATCGGGTGGCTGCGGGGGAGTCTATCCGACTGCTGGACATCAACGGGCCCGGCGTGATCAACCGGATGTGGGTCACCATAAGTGACAGGAGCCCTAAAATGCTCCGCGGGCTGGTCATCAACATGTATTGGGATGGGGAAACCAAACCAGCTGTTTCTGTTCCGTTTGGCGATTTTTTTGGTATCGGCCTTGGCCGGACAGCTTCCTACGAGACGGCCCTGTTTTCAAATCCGGAAGGGCGTTCATTCAATGCCTACATCCAAATGCCCTTTCAAAAAGCTGCCAGGGTGGAAGTCGTGAATGAAACCGAAAAAGATCTCGACATGATTTTTTACGATATCGACCTTCAGCTACTCGACCGTTGGAACCCTAATTTCCTGTATTTCCATGCCTACTGGCAACGGGACACGGCCACAACGCCAGGGATTGACGTTGAAATCCTGCCGCTGATAAAAGGAAAAGGGCGATTTTTGGGCACCAATTTCAGCATCAATGCCAACCCTGTCTACGGCACCAACTGGTGGGGCGAAGGGGAAGCAAAAATCTACCTGAATGGAGATGGCGAATTCCCTACGCTCGTGGGTACCGGCACGGAAGACTACATTGGTACCGGATGGGGACAGGGATCGTACTTTCATAGCTATCAGGGCTGCTCGGTAGCTGACCAGCAAAATTTCCAATGGTCTTTTTACCGGTATCACATCCCTGACCCGATTTTTTTCAAATCAGACTTTCGCATGACCATCCAGCAGATGGGCGGCAGTATGCTCGGCGAAGTGACTCGCATGCAGGAAGCGGGTGTGCCCCTGTTGCCTGTAACCATTAACGGGGAACCAAAACCCCTCGCCCTCTACGATCCCCGGAAGCCTGTCCGGCTCAAAGAGGCCAGTCTCCCTGATGGATGGACCAATTATTACCGGTCGGATGATGTGGCTGCCGTGGCGTATTTTTACCTCGACAAACCGATGAATGAGCTACCTGATATCCAACCACTGGCCATCCGGCAATGGAACCTGAAAACCGTTACAGAATAAACCGTAGAAAAGAGGATGACAGTACGGGCAGACACATCAAGGAAACTCACGCCCCGATACGCTTTCATCCAATTGTTTGGGCCATGAGTTGCAAACCATCGGTTGTTTGGATAACTTGATGTCAGGACACCCGTATAAAGCAATGGTTAGAAAACCACACGTTCTATTTTTTTAAACTGACAACTATGAACAATTCGCCCGACGAAATTTCCCAACTCCTGCTCCGGCTGGAGGCCCTGTTGAAAAAACAGGAAAGTTTTGAACAGGAAATCCAGGCGTTGCGCAATGAACTGACCCGGCTCAAATCTGCCGGACAACAGGAGTCGATAGCAGTGGAAACACATGCTGCCCCTTCATCGATCGGACATACCCATCCCCGGGAAATGGATTCGCCACCGCCCGTGCGCCAAACAGAGTCGGCCGCATCCTTTCAGCCGGATGCAAGCCGCATGACAAAACCAACCGGAAAGTCCAATATCGAAAAATTCATTGGAGAAAATCTTATCAATAAAATTGGTATAGCCATTACGGTTATTGGCGTATCGATAGGGGCTAAATACTCCATCGAGCATGAGCTGATCAGTCCCCTCACACGGATCATCCTGGGCTATCTGGCAGGTATCGGTTTACTTGGCGTGGGCATCAGGCTCAGACAAAATTACGTTAACTACAGTGCCGTACTTGTAAGCGGTGCCATGGCCATCCTGTATTTCATTACCTATGCGGCCTATGGGTTGTATGATCTGATACCCCAGTCATTTGCGTTTGCCATGATGGTATTGTTTACGGCATTTACGGTTGTGGCAGCCTTTCACTACAATCAGTCGGTTATCGCCCAGATTGGGCTGGTGGGTGCGTATGCCGTACCCTTCCTGCTTAGTGACGGCTCAGGTAAAATAGAGGTAATGTTTTCCTACATGACCATTCTCAATGTCGGGGTTCTCATCATTTCGGTCAAAAAGTACTGGAAATCCCTTCTTTACTCTTCTTTTTTGCTTACCTGGCTTATTTATTTTGGATGGTATGCCTCCGGGTACCAACAGGAGCAACATTTTGGATTGGCCCTTTTGTTTCTGTCTGTATTTTTCGTCATCTTTTACCTGACGTTCCTTGCATACAAACTTTTGCAAAAAGAGAAATTCGGACTTCCTGATATCGGATTGATCCTGGCCAACTCCTTTTTGTTTTACGGTATTGGCTATGCCATTATGGATGGACATGATACAGGAGAAAAGCTGGTGGGCTTATATACCCTGGGCAATGCAACGGTTCATTTCATTGTCAGTGCCATCATTTACAGACAAAAGCTGGCTGACCGAAACCTGTTTTATCTGGTATCGGGCCTGGTCATGGTATTTGTCACCATTGCCATTCCCGTACAATTGGACGGAAATTGGGTGACCCTGCTGTGGGCAGCAGAAGCAGCCCTCTTGTTTTGGGTGGGGCGAACCAGAGAAGTGCCTGTCTATGAAAAAATAGCCTATCCCCTGATCTTCCTGGCCTTTTTTAGCCTGATCCAGGATTGGGGCATGGTCTATGGTCACTACGTTCACGGGCAACCCGAAACGAAGCTCATCCCTTTGGCAAATATTCATTTTTTAAGTTCACTGATGGTAGTAGGGGCATTGGCCTTTATCAACTGGCTGTCGCAGGACAATCAATACCCTTCCCCGCTTCGTATGGACAAACCCATGGGCAAAATCATTTCCTATTCGCTGCCCATCCTCTTTTTGGTTGTCCTCTATTTTGCCTTTTACATGGAAATTTCCAATTATTGGGATCAGCGGTATGAAGATTCGTACCTGTCCATTCCATCCGGGGATCCCGACTATCCCGACATATTCTACAATCGGGACTTGCTCCTGTTCAAGAGCCTTTGGCTGTTCAATTATTCCCTTTTCTTTTTTGCAGCACTTACCTTTTTCAACTTAAAAAAAGTAAAGAATAACACATGGGGAAGTATGGCAATGGGATTGAATACACTGGCACTTTTTGGCTTTCTGCTTACCGGCCTGTACCAGTTAAGCGAATTGCGTGAACATTACCTGGATCGGACAAATACCGGATATTACCTCCAGGGAATCAGCTATCTGCTGATGCGGTACATTTCATTTGTATTTGTGGCACTGCTACTCATGGCAAGTCATGCATGGGTGCGGCAGGAACGTGTAGGACGGGACCTGAAAACCGCATTTGAATTTATTTTTCACATAGCCCTGTTGTGGCTGGCCAGCAGCGAATTAATCCACTGGATGGATATGGGGGAATTTAGCCAGTCGTATAAACTCGGATTGAGTATCCTATGGGGCCTGTATTCCCTGGGACTGATTGCCTATGGGATATGGAAAAAGAAAAAACACCTCCGGGTAGGGGCGATTGCACTGTTTGCAGCCACACTTTTTAAACTGTTTTTGTACGACATGTCGCATCTCGATACCCTTGCCAAAACCATTGTGTTTGTATCGCTGGGTATCTTATTGCTCATTATTTCATTTCTTTATACCAAATACAAATACCTGATCGCCGATGAACCGGAGGATAATTAGTGCCCTGCTTACTTGTTTGTACGTCGCCACTGCCTATGGCCAGCCGGGTGAATACTTATACAAAAGGGAATTGAATGGCATTGCGGACGTATGGCATACGGTCACATTGCCAGATGAAGTTTTTTCCAAACTTTCTCCGGATCTTTCTGATCTCCGGATTTATGGGTTCACGTCTCAACATGATACCGTCGAGGCACCCTATGTCCTGCAGGTAGCCAGGGGAAGAACCATAAACCGTCCGGCAGAATTCCGGGTAATAAATCCTTCACGGGGGACAAGTGGCTATTACTTTACGTTTGAAATACCCGCCATTGAGCCCATAAACGAAATCCGATTGACGTTTGAACAGCAAAACTTTGACTGGCGTCTGGCATTAGAAGGCAGTCAGGATAATCAGGAATGGTACACCATCGTAGATGATTACCGG